>NZ_JAHBDR010000103.1:0-23340 GCF_019956575.1 Pseudomonas sp. A-R-19 | reverse complement strand
GACCATAGAGCGTTGGAACCACCTGATCCCATCCCGAACTCAGCAGTGAAACGATGCATCGCCGATGGTAGTGTGGGGTTTCCCCATGTGAGAGTAGGTCATCGTCAAGATTAAATTCCGAAACCCCTATCTGCGTATGCAGGTAGGGGTTTTGTTTTTGCGCCGCATAACAACCTGGCTCGCCGCAATCCTGTAGGAGCGAGCCTGCTCGCGAAAAACGCCAGGACACCACGGGGCCTCAGGCAGCCAGCGTCATCGTTGACGACCATCGCGAGCATGCTCGCTCCTACAGATGCAGGTAGGGGTTTTGTTTTTGTCCGCAGAAAAGTGAAATTACTGACCCAGCCGCTCCAGCGTGTGCTCCAAGGGGTCGAGCGACACACAGATAAAACCATCAAGCGGCCGATTGAGTTCCTCCACCAGCAAGATGGTTGCCCCCGTCGACAGGGCGCACATCAACAACACGACGACAATGGTGCCGTTGCGGGGTGCAAACAGGCCGAACGAACCGAAGATAATCGCCAGCCACGTCACCAGAATCACCAGCATCACCAGTGGGATCGATTGATTGGCTTGCAGCAGCGTCAGCCAGCGGGTGGCAAAAACCGTGTCCATGTCTTGCAATGCCTCGGCCTTGAGCGAGCGCTGATCATCGTTGTCCGGCGAAAGTGATTCGACCTGGCGTTGCAGACCTTCGGAGCGATGGATGACTTCGGGGCTATCGAGTTTTGCAATCTGACGTTGATCGCGGGAAGCGAGCACGTTGGTGACTTCGGCGTAGTTGTACTTAAGCTCGGTACGGATGCCCTGGGTGTCTGGCCCATAGCGGGCCAGCACGCGGTCGAATTGAACCACTTTCGCAGCAGCCCCCTCCAGTTCGGCATTGGCCGTATCAAAGGTGCCTTTGGCAGAGGAAACAAGCAGGCCGAGGACCAGCGCCGACATCGTTGCGATGAGACCGGTGGCCAGTTTCACCACCGCCACGGAGTCATCGCTCAGGTGATGGCTCGGTAATCGCTCCCTCACGTACGAGCCCAGCAGTGCGCTGGCGGACAGGCAGGCGAAGACGATGAGGGCGATCACCAAGTCATGCAAATTCAACCTCCGTTGACGCTGGCTTCCAGGGAGATATCTACTGGTACTTGATCACGATGCCTTTGAGCTTGCGTCCCTCGATGGTCGTTACGTCGCGAGCCCACAACGGCCCGCTGGCATAGGCACCCACCGCCTGAATGTGGTCATAAACGACCACCACCGCGTCGCCGCCGAGCTTGGCGGATTCTTCCCGCAGCTTCTGTTCGACTTCGGTTATCGGCGGGGCAGGGTCGACGGTGGCGTCGATCAACACTTCACCCAGGCGCACATGTGGACGCAGGGGTTCTGAGCGCAGCACGACGACCTCGTCGGGCGATGTCGGTGCGGGGTGTTCCACGCCGACATAGGCGGTGGTCTGTGCATCGACACTGGCGCAACCACTGAGTGTCAGCAGGATGGTCATCAGCCCGCCTGCCAGTAGCAAGAGTTTGAAGCGGGTCGACCAGGACAGGTCATGGGCCGGCATAGTGGATTTCCTCCTCGGGTCCGTTGCTATCCATGTGGCTAGTTGACGGTAGCAGACAGACCGGGAGTTGCCAGAACGCCCAACCTTTTCAGGTTGGGCTTTTTTGTGCCTTGATGACTGTCGATCGATGAGGACCTTTCACTGATCCTTTTCGCAATTGACCATCCACGACACGCCAAAACGGTCGACCAGCATGCCGAAGCGCGCTGCCCAGAACGTGGTCTCCAGCGGCATCTGCACGTCGCCGTCCTCTGCCAGTGCCTTGAAGACCCGTTCGGCCTCGGCAATGCTGTCGACGTTGAGTGAAATCGAGCAGGCACTCATTTTATCGACGGGGCGATCCGGCGTGGTGTCCGACCCCATGATCGCCTGATCGCCCACGATCAGGCGGGTATGGATGATCAGGTTGTGCAGATCCTTGGGGAAATGCTCACCGGCCGGTGTTTCGCCGAAGGTCAACATGGCTTCGATCTGGCCCTGCAGGCACTGCGCATAGAAGGTGAAGGCCGCTTTGCAGTCGCCATTGAAGATAAGGTAGGGATTGATTTTCATGTTCGGCTCCAGGTGCTCAAGTACATACATCGGTTTGGACGCCGGTTTTTTCGGCGAATTCCGATTGTGTCGAGCCGATAAGCAAAGCGCTAAATCTTTATCGGAGCTTGTGTTTCTTTAGATGTTTTTTCGATAGGCCGCGCCAGGCTTATCGCTTCCGGCACGCGCCGTGGCGCCAGCACACGTTCAATGGCGCCGCTGACCATGCTTTCGAGCAGATCATCATGTTCCTGCTCGTCCAGCACATGGGGCGTGAGCCAGCTGGGAGCGCTGTTGAGCAGGGCGCCGATGGCATGCCCGGCCGCCAGCAGGCCTTGCTCGCTGAAACGGCTCTTGGCGCCCAGCATCTTCAGCAACGTGCGTTCGTATTGTTCGCGCAATTGCCGGACCCGAGCCTGTTGCTCTTCGTTCAGGCAACCGCTGTCGCGCTCCACCAGGCGGAAATGCCAGGGCATCTCCCGATGCAGGTTCAGATGGGCGCGGATCAGGCTGTTGAGTTTGTCGCGTTTGCCCGGGGCTTTTTGCTGGATGCGCCCGAGGGTGGCCAGCAACTCTTCGTAAAACTCCTCGATCAGGTCGAGCAGCAGATGCTGTTTGCTCGGGTAATGGTGGTACAGCGAGCCAGGAGAGAGCCCCAGGCACGTCGCGAGCTCACGCATGCCGACCTGGCCGAACCCCTTGCAGGCAAACAGCTCCAGGACCTTGTCCCGGTACTCGGCAAAGCGCGAGCAACGCTCAGGCATAGGCATGGAAGCCGCGCCCCGTCTTGCGCCCCAGGTAACCGGCGGCGACCATTTCCTTGAGCAACGGCGCCGGGCGATATTTGCTGTCGTTGAAACCGTCATAGAAGGCTTCGAGGATCGACAACAGGGTGTCCAGGCCAATCAGGTCCGCCAGGGCCAACGGGCCGATAGGCTGATTGCAGCCCAGGCGCATGCCGGCGTCGATGTCTTCGGCGCTGGCCAGGCCTTCCTGGAACACCAGGATCGCTTCGTTGATCATCGGCACCAGGATCCGGTTGACCACGAAGCCCGGGCGGTTACCGGCGGTGATCGCGGTTTTGCCGAGGGTGGTCGCCATGTCCAGCGCCAGCTTGTGGGTCGCGTCACTGGTTTGCAGGCCGCGGATGACTTCGATCAGGCCCATCACCGGCACCGGGTTGAAGAAATGCAGGCCGATGAAGCGCTCAGGCTGGCTGACACTGGCGGCGAGCTGGGTGATCGACAGCGACGAGGTATTGGAGGCAATGACGCATTCGCTGCTGACTTGCGCGGCGATCTGTTGCAGCACTCGCAGCTTCAGCTCGAGGTTTTCAGTCGCCGCTTCGATCACCAATTGCACGTCCCGCAAGCTGCTGTAATCGGTGCTGGTACGAATTTTGTCGAGGGTGGCCTGTTTCTGCTGCGGCGTCAGGGTTTCCTTGGCGACCTGCCGGTCGAGGTTTTTACCGACCGTTGCGACGGCTTTTTGCAAAGCGCTTTCGGAAATGTCGAGCAAGGTCACGTTGAAACCGGCCATGGCGCAGACTTGTGCGATGCCGTTGCCCATGGTGCCCGCACCGATCACCCCGATGTTTTGCAGATTCATCTTCCCATCCTTCGATCAAACCCTGCGATACCTTGGCCGCGAATGCGGCCGAAGGCGTACTATTGCCGCGAGTCTAGAGCCGGCAGGGCGGTTGTCCTATGCCAAAACTGTTCAACGGCACTGATGTTTTTTGCCATTCGGGTGATGAGAGAGAAGCGTACCAATGCGGGAAAAGGACTCGGTTGCCGCCTATTTCGTGCAGGCAATGATCCACGGGCTGAAGGATGATCCGCGGCGCGTGACGGCAGTGCTCGAACAGGCAGGCATTGATCCGGCGGTCATGCACCAACCCACGGCGCGGGTGCCGGCAAATGCGTTTGCGGCGTTGTGGCTGATTCAGATCCGCGAGCTCGACGACGAGTTTTTCGGGCTCGATTCCCATGGCATGCCGCCGGGCAGTTTTGCCCTGATTTGCCGCGCCTTGATTCAGGAGCCCGATCTGCACAAGGCCATGCGTCAGTGCCTGGTCAACTTCGGCTTGTTCTTGCGCGACTTTCGCGGCTCGCTGGCCGTGCGTGGCAAGCGTGCGGTCATCAGCCTGGAAACCCGTTCGACGGATAACGATGCCAGTCGGTTTGGTGAAGAAACCTTCCTGGTGTTGATGATCAGTCTGCTCTGCTGGCTGGGCGGGCGGCGCATTCCCATTGACCGCGCGGACTTCCGCCATTCACGCCTGTCGCTCGGCGACGACCGCCTGCTCTGGGGCCCCAACCTCACCTTCGGTGCCGGGCGCACCGAAATCGAATTTGCCAGCCACTACTTGCGCCTGCCCGTGGTGCAGGATCTGGCGTCGCTGAAAGTGTTTTTGCGTACCGCGCCGCAATGGCTGGTGATCCGCTTCCGTAACCAGCATGGCCTGGCGGCACAGGTTCATCAGCGCTTGCGCGGCAGTCATTACAGCGAGTGGCCGACCTTGCAGGCCTTTGCCCTGGAACAGCACCTGAGCCCCAGCACCTTCCGCCGCAAACTGGAGCGTGAAGGTTGCTCCTACCAGGAGATCAAGGACGAGGTACGCCGGGGCGTGGCCTTTGAGCAATTGCGTCAGAGCGACGCGAGCATCAGCGATATCGCCGAGCAATTGGGGTTCCAGGAGCCCAGCGCCTTTCATCGGGCGTTCAAGAAGTGGACCGGGGAAAGTCCGGGGCGCTATCGAGCCCGCTATCAGGGAGAGCAGGGCGCAGGCATCGCCAGCCTTCAGGAGTCCCGCGAGCCCTGAACCACCGCCGGTCCGGCCGCCTGACGGGAGCTTGCCTTGAGCAAGCCATCGAGGGCCTGGCGGTACTGGTTTCCACCCAGGCTCATGCTGTTGTTATGAGTACCGCCGGGTATCAGGAGCAGGCGCTTGGGTTCATGGGCGGCATTGAACAGTTGCTGGCTGAATCGTGAAGGCATGAACGGGTCGGCCAGGCCGTGCACCACCAGCAGCGGCATGTCGATGTCGACGATCTTGTCGATGGAGTCGAACTTCTGCGACAACAGCCAGCGCACCGGCAGCCCGTTCACCGGCAGGCTGTTGTTGGCCACTTCCGCGACCGCATCACCCAGCGAGGTGAAGGAGGACTCGATGACCAGACCGCGTACCGGCAAGGGAAGGTGTTGTTGTTTCGCCTGTGCGGCCAGGTCCGCCGCGAGGTCGATGGCCACTGCACTCCCCAGCGAATGCCCGTAGATCAGACGCTTGTTGACGTCCGGTTGCATCGCGGTGAAACGCTCCCAGGCGACGCGTGCGTCTTCATAAACACTGGCTTCCGAGGGCAAATCTCCTTTGCTCTGGCCGAAGCCGCGGTAGTCGATGGCCAGCACCGAATAGCCCATGGCCCGTAATTGCTCGATGCGAAATGCCTGGCCCGTGAGGTTCCAGCGCACGCCGTGCAGGTAAAGGATCGACGGCGCATCGCGGCGGGCCGCCGGCCACCACCAGGCATGCAGGTTTTGTCCGGCCTTGAAGCTGGCAGACTTGATATCGAACGCCTGAACGTCCTGCGGCAAGCCGCGATACCAACTCGCCGTGCCTGGCTCGATGCGGAACAGCAACTCGCGCTCTTTGTATTTGAGCGCCCCACAGCTCACCGGCAAGCCGACAACCAGCACGGCCATGCACAGCAACGACAGCCAGCGTCGGCGCAAGTGAGCGAGAAGGGGAGCAGGCATCGGACGGTCCAACAGAATATGAATCACGGGTTTTAACAGATGAGCCCGTACATCAGGAGAGTTTTCCGACCGTCGTTGCTGTGGCCGGAGCGCATGCGGCCGATGCCCTATGACATCTGGCTGGTGACCTACGCGGACTAGCGGCATACGGCCAGGGTCCGGGCGGTGATCGATGAGATTGTCGCGGGGTTCGCCGGGACCGGCGAATAATCGCAGGTGGCACTAGAACCTGTGGGAGCGGGCTTGCTCGCGAAGGCGGAGTGTCAGACGACATTACAGTTGAATGACACGACGCTTTCGCGAGCAAGCCCGCTCCCACAAAGGGGGTTATGGCATTTCCGGCAGTTCCTGTGGGCGCAAATCGAACACCAGCACTTCAGCATCCACGCCGTTGCTCAAGGTCAGCGCCTGCTCATCACGAACCCGCACACCGTCGCCTTCCTGCAACAACACTCCGTTGAGTTCGACGCTGCCCCGGGCTACATGTACATAGGCGTAGCGGTTGGCGGCGAGCTCCAGGGTGGCGCTTTCCTTGCCGTCGATCAGGCCGGCATACACCCGTGCATCCTGACGCACCTTGAGCGAATCCTTGGCGCCATCCGGCGAGATGATCAGTTGCAGGCGCCCGCGTTTCTTCTGGGTACTGAAGTGCTCCTGCTGATAGCGCGGTTTGGCGCCGCTGACCTCGGGCACGATCCAGATTTGCAGAAAGTGCACCGGCCGGGTGCTGGAGTGGTTGAACTCACTGTGGGCCACGCCGCTGCCTGCGCTCATCAGTTGTACGTCGCCGGGGCGGATCACCGAACCGGTGCCCAGGGTGTCCTTGTGTTCCAGGGCACCTTCAAGCACGTAGGAAAAAATCTCCATGTCGCGGTGCGGGTGCTGGCCGAAGCCTTTACCGGCGGCGACGCGGTCGTCGTTGATCACCAACAGGTCGGAAAAACCCTGCTCTTTCGGGTTGCGATAGTTGGCGAAGGAAAAGGTATGGAACGACTTCAACCAGCCGTGATTGGCCAGGCCACGATCCGAGGCTTTGCGAAGAGTCAGCATGATGAAATCTCCTTTCAGGACGTGAATTCGTCCGAGTGAGGAGAAGGTTAATGTTTACTGGCTTGTGCAATAAGTAGGTGGAAATTGAAATACTGTCTCTTTAAAGTTGACAGTTTATGAACGCGAATCAGCTATTCTGTTTCGATCTTCGGCCCTGATGCACGGCACGCCTTCTGTGGGAGCGGGCTTGCTCGCGAAGGCGGCCTGGCAGTCAGCATGGATGTTGACTGACCCACCGCATTCGCGAGTAAGCCCGCCCACAGGGCACCGACTTTATTAATCCAGTGAATTCCAATCCATGAAAACCGTGGCAATGGTGCTGTTTCCCGACTTTCTCCTGCTCGACATGGCCGGGCCCATGGAAGTGTTTTCCATCGCCAATCGTTATCTGAAGCCTGACGATCACTATGTGCTGTCGACCATCGGCACCGAGCCTGGTGCACTGCGCGCATCCAACGGGGTGAGCGTGCACGCCGACCGGCACATCGATCAGGCCTGCGAAGGTTTTGATTTGCTGCTGGTGCCTGGTGGTCCGGGTGCCTACAACGAAAAGCATCCACCGCTGCTCGACTGGCTCCGGCACAACGTCAGCCGGTCCGCCGGTTATGGTTCGATCTGCACCGGGGCGTTCGTGCTGGGGCATGCGGGTTTGCTCGATGGCTATCGCGTCACCACCCACTGGCACTACACCGAGCGGCTGATCAAGGGCTTTCCAAAAGCGACCGTCGAGACCGATCAGATCTTTGTCCAGGACCGCAACCTGATCACCTCCGGCGGCGTCACCGCCGGGATCGACCTGGCGTTGTCGGTGGTGGCCCGGGACCACGGCAAGAAAGTCGCCCAGGACGTGGCCAAGGTGTTGCTGGTGGTGATGAAGCGCCAGGGCGGACAGGCGCAGTTCAGCCCGCTGATGGCAGCAGTGGCGCCTCATGAAACGGCGATTACCCGGGTGCAGAACCATGTGCTCGAACACCTCGATGAAACCTACGGGATCGAGCGCATGGCGAGCCTGGCCAACATGAGCCCGCGTCACTTCGCCAGGGTGTTCGCCCGGGAAGTGAACATGACGCCGATGGAGTTTCTGCAAAGCGCGCGCATCGATTGCGCGAGGAACCTGCTGGAAACCACCGAGTTGCCGCTCAAGACCGTGGCGTTCAAAAGCGGCTTCGGCAGCGTGCGGCACATGCGTTTTCTGTTCAGTGAAAAACTGCGCCTGACCCCGACTCAATACCGCGAGCAGTTCAGCTAGGGCGTGTGTCCGTTTTGCGCACCGCAATGGCCGTGACGCTCCCCCTGCGACAGTTGTACGATCACAGAGGCCTGCCAAGATACCGGTGAACTCATTGCAAGGAAGGTGCGGAGCCTGGGATGGACTCGCGTACCGAGCCAGGCTTCCAGCGGGTGACAGCGCATGAACAGCCTCAAAGATGTAAACAGCGAAGCGGTGCTGCGATTTGGTCCCTATGCCTTCCACCTCGGTCAGCGACTGGTACTGGAGGGCGATCGGCCACTGCGCCTGGGCGGCCGTGCCCTTGATGTGTTGCAGGTACTGGTCGAGCACGCGGGGTCGGTCGTCAGCAAGGAAAAGTTGATTGCGCAGGTCTGGCCGCGCTCCGTGGTCGAGGAAATCAACCTGCGGGTTCACATTGCCGCCTTGCGCCGTGCCTTGGGCGACGGGCAGAACGGCCAGTGCTACATCGTCAACATTCCCCAGCGCGGCTACAGTTTTGTCGCACCGGTGCAACACTTGCCGCAGCCCGGCTATTTCCCCAGCGAGACCGTACAAAAGCTCCTGCACAACCTGCCGGCGCGGCTCACGCCGATCACCGGGCGCGATGCCATCGTCGGCAGTCTGGTGCGGCAGTTGCCGGTACGGCGATTCATGACCCTGGTCGGGCCTTGCGGGATCGGCAAGACCACCGTGGCCTTGCGCGTGGCCGAACTGTTGTTGCAGCACTATCGGCACGGCGTGTGGCTGGTGGACCTGGCGGCGATCGATGACCCGGCGCAAGTGACCGATCACCTCACACGCACCCTTGGGCTGAAGGTTGGCACCACGCTGGAGACGCTGTCGCAGCGCCACGCCTTGTTGGTCCTGGACAACTGTGAGCACCTGCTCGAACGCTGCCAGACGTTGGTCGAGACACTGCTGCAGTCGATGCCCCGGCTGTCGATCCTTGCCACCAGCCGCGAGCCGCTCAAGGCCGCGGGCGAAACCGTATCGCGTCTGCCACCGCTGGCGGTGCCGCCGGCGTCAGCGCTGCGCAGCGTCGCCGAGGTCATGGGCTATTCGGCGGTGCAGTTGTTCGTCAGCCGTGCCCGGGCCCGTCAGCAAGGTTTTGCCCTGCGCGAGCAAGACCTCAAGGTCGTACGGGAAATCTGTCGGCGCCTCGATGGCCTGCCGTTGGCGATTGAACTGGCGGCGGCGCAGATCGATGCATTGGCGCTGGTCGGGGTGCAGGCCCAGCTCGACAACTGTTTTGAGTTGCTGTCCCAGGGCCGCCGCACGGCCGTTCCCCGACATCAGACGCTCAAGGCTGCGCTGGACTGGAGCTACGAACGGTTGACGGCATTGGAACAAACCGTGTTGCAGCGCCTGGCGGTGTTCAAGATGGCGTTTACCCAGGACGCCGCGATTGCCGTGATCAGTTGCGACGCGCTGCCCGTCGCCGACCTGATCAAGCTACTGGAAAGCCTGGCATTGAAGTCGCTGCTGTCCATGGAGCAGAGCGGTGGAGTGACCCGTTACCGCTTCCTCAACACCACCCGCACCTACGCCCTGGAAAAACTCGAACTCAGCGGTGATTTGCGCGCCTTCGAAATGCGTTATGCCGGGTATGTCAGCCAGACACGCTGGCCATCAAGCGGGCAGGTGGCATTGCAGCTCGTCGAGTAGCCGGCGAACCGCCATCAGGTCAGGCGTGGCAAAACCTTCGGTGAAGCGCCGGTAGAGCGGTGCCAGCAGTTCATGCGCGCGTTGGTGGCGGCCCTGGCGCTGCCACAATTGCGCCAGCGAGGTGGCGCTGCGCAGCTCCCAGGCCAGGGCGCCCTGGGCCTTGGCCACAGCGAGGGCCTTGAGCAGCTCGGTTTCGGCCGTCGCGGCCTTGGCCGGGCAATCGGTTGCCAGCAATGCCTTGGCCCTGGCCCGCAGTATCTCCGCCGTGTTCCAGCCCGCCGCACCGTTTTGCGCGCGTTCGAGCAAAGCGTCGTCGACGCAGGTCGAATCCAGCGTGACCATGATGTCTTTGATCAAGCCGACACTTGGCCGGCCGGTTGGCTGAACATCGGTGCCGCCGATCACCTGCGCGTAATGTCGCGCCCAGTCATGGAACAGTGGCACCGAGTGTTTCTGCGCCTGTTGCAGCAGCAGGCGCAGGAGTTCGCGGGCGCTGCGGGTGTCGCCGTTGTAGTGGGCGATCAGGCAGCCGGCGAGCGCCAGGGTGTAGCAGATCGACGTGCCGTGGTTGATCTGCAACGCGATGTCCAGCGCCTGCCGGGCTGAACGCCAGGCCTGTTCCGGTTGGCCCTGCAGCCAGAGGATACGCGCGTGGATGGTCAGCGCCGCGACACTCTGGTCGTATTGCACGCCGAAGCCATGGGTGAAACGGTTGAGATGGCCGCTCTGCGCCATGCGTTGCAGCACTTGTTCGGCATGCTCCCCAGCCTGATGCTGGTCGCCGGAGAAGTGCAGGGCGAGCACCCGCAATCGATGCATGCTCAAGGACATCAGGGCGTCGTCATGCAGCCCCAGTTGATCGAATTGCCGGCTCTGCTCAAGGGCCATCTGGTAATGCCCGCAGCTCAGATTGACCGCCAGGTGCCCGGAAATCGCCCGCAGCTGACCGGCCACGTCATCAAGTTGCCTGCCCAGGGCCCTGGCGCTGACAAAGGCGCCAACGGTTTCGGCGCTACCACCCTGAGCGTGGTAACAGGCACTGCCCAGGGCCAGCTTGAGGGCCATCTGCAAGCGCGGGCATGGCTCGGGTGACTGGTCGAGCAAGGCCAGCGCCTTGCGCACATAACCGCCATGCTCCTTGAGCAGTGACAGCTCCTGCCACAGGGGCGTGGATGTCGCGGCCAGGCGTATCGCCAGTGCCTGCGGCCCTTGGGCGTGCAAACCCCAATCGAGGGCTGCACGGATATCTTCGAGTGCCCGGCCATAGCGCTCGATCCACAGGCCGGTCGGCGTTTTCTCCCAGTCGTCCTGTGCCTGTTGCATCAGTGCCAGGCAGCGCTCGGCATGCCGTTCCCGCGTGCCGGGCAGGTCGGTGGTTTGCACAAGTTTTTCCAGGGCGTAGGTGCGGGTGGTGTCGAGCAAGCGGTAGTAAACATCCTCGTCGCCCACCTCCACATTCAACAGGGACTTGGCGACCAACTGGGTGATCGAGCCGAACACCTCGCGGGGTTCAATGTGCTCGCCGACAATCACGGCCGCTGCCGACTCCAGGGTAAAGCCACCGCGAAACACACTCAGTCGGCGCAGGCAGGTCTTTTCACAGGCATTGAGCAGTTCGAAGCTCCAGTCCAGCGTTGCGCGCAAGGTCTGATGGCGTGCCAGGGGCGTCTGGCTGGGCTGGTTCAGCACCCGGAAGCTGCTTTGCAACTGCTCCAGCAAGCCGTGCAGGCCAAAGATACCCACCTGCGCCGCCGCCAGTTCGATGGCCAGTGGAATGCCGTCCAAGCGGTGGCAAATCTCTATCAGCAGCGGCAGTTCAGCCTCCGTCAATTCAAAGCTGTCGTGGCTGGCCATGGCCCGTTCGACGAACAGTTGCAGGGCGGAAAAGGTCATGGCCTGGGCGCGGTCGAGGACGGCGATGGGCGGCGGGCAATCGAGTGACTCCAGGCGCTGGACGAATTCCCCTTCGGCCCGCAGGCTCTCGCGGCTGGTGGCGAGGATGTGCACGTGCGGTGCACTGCGCAGAATCTGTTCGCTGAGCTGGGCGATGGCGTCGACCAGGTGCTCGCAGTTGTCGATGACCAGCAGCATGTGGCGCTCGCGCAGAGCGTCCGCAAGCCCGCTCAGGGGGGCGTCGTCGTGCAGGGCGAGTTCGAGTAGCGTCGCCAGATGACCGTTGATCATCAGCGGGCAGTTGATCGGGGCCAGGTCCAGCAGGCGAATGCCGTCCCGGTAGTGGCCGATCAGCTGTTCGGCGACCCGCAGGGCCACGGTGGTCTTGCCGATGCCGCCGGGGCCGACGAGGGTGATGAAGCGCTGGCGAGGCAGTTGCGTCACCAGGCTGTCGACCAGCGTCTGCCGGCCGATCATGCGGGTGCGGCGCACGGGCAGGTTATGCCGGCTCGGTCGAGGCGGCGCGGGCACGGGTTGTGGCTCGGTCTGCTCCAGCGAGTAAGGCGCGACAAAGCTGTAGCCGCGCTGGGCCACGGTGACGATGTAACGCTGTCCGGCCTGGCCATCGCCGAGCGCCTTGCGCAACGCGGCCATGTGTACCCGCAGGTTGATGTCTTCGACTACGCTGTTGGGCCAGACGCGGGCGATCAATTGTTGCTTGCTGACCACGTTGCCGGCGTGCTCCAGCAGGATCAACAGGATGTCCATGGCGCGCCGGCCCAGGCGCAAGGGCTGCTCGGCCTCCATCACCAGTCGTTGTCCGGGGTAGACCCGGTAGGGGCCGAAATGCACAGCCAGTTCGCTGGAAAGGGTCAATGCGTCGCTCCTGCTGCATCCGTCTGGTTCGCGGTTTTCGAGCATATTCCTCAGGTTTTTTACCCAGCGCAATGCGCCGCGCGGGTGACCGATGGGGCAGGCATTGACTCTAGCGTATCGGCCAGCGGCTGTCGGTCCCGGGATCATTGGGCGCGACAGATGGACAACGGTTGCCGGGTTTTTTTGCGCGCCATGGAAAATTAACAACGTTTAACTCGTCGCGCGTCCAGTCTGCGCCAAAACTCTCTTCCTGTAGGAGTGAGCTTGCTCGCGATGGTGTGTCTGACACATGGGTGTCGACTGATACTCCATCGCGAGCAAGCTCGCTCCTACAAAGGGATTCAATCCATCGCAAGGACAGGGCAATGAGCAACGTGGTGGTGGTCTATCACAGCGGCTACGGGCACACCCGGGTCATGGCCGAAGCCGTGGCCGCAGGCGTGGCACGGCACCTGGGCAGCACCTGCCAGTTGATCCCGGTCGAGGAGGTGGACGAGCACTGGGAGCGGCTGCACAACGCCGACGCCATCATCTTTGGCGCGCCGACCTACATGGGCAGTGCCTCCGCGGCCTTCAAGGCATTCATGGAAGCCACGGCGGCGTTCTACCTGGCCCGGCCCTGGCGCGACAAGCTCGCGGCCGGCTTCACCAATTCCGGCTGCCTGTGCGGCGACAAGCTCAATACCTTGCTGCAGATGGCGGTATTCGCCGCCCAGCACTCGATGATCTGGGTCGGCCTCGACCTGCTGCCGGCGCGTTCCAGCACCGGTGCATTCAACGGCCAGCTCAATCGCCTGGGCAGCTCGCTGGGCGCCATGGCCCAGTCGAATGTCGAGCAATCCCCCGATGATGCGCCGCCGCCTGAGGATCGCTGCACCGCCGCGCACCTGGGCGAACGGGTGGCGCGCCTGGCCGATCGCATGAACCCGATACCGGTTTGATTCACCCCCCAACCCTCGTTAAGGAGGCATCACCCATGAGCACCTTCACTACCCGCGACGGCGTCGAGATCTACTACAAGGACTGGGGCACCGGTCAGCCGATTGTCTTCAGTCATGGCTGGCCGCTGAACGCCGACAGCTGGGAATCACAGATGATCTTCCTGGCCTCCAAGGGCTACCGGGTCATCGCCCACGACCGTCGCGGTCATGGGCGCTCCAGCCAGCCCTGGTCAGGCAATGACATGGACCATTACGCCGACGATCTAGCGCAACTGATCGAGCGGCTCGACCTGCAGAACGCCGTGTTGTTCGGTTTCTCCACCGGTGGTGGCGAGGTGGCGCGTTACATCGGTCGCCACGGCACCGGGCGCGTGGCCAAGGCCGGGCTGATTTCCGCGGTGCCACCGCTGATGCTCAAGACCGAAGCCAACCCCGGCGGCCTGCCGCTGGACGTGTTCGACGGCATCCGCCAGGCCTCGCTGGCCGACCGTTCGCAGTTGTACATCGACCTCGCCAGCGGCCCGTTCTTCGGCTTCAACAAACCTGGCGCAAAACCATCCCAGGGCATGATCGACTGGTTCTGGATGCAGGGCATGCTGGCCGGGCACAAGAACGCCTATGACTGCATCAAGGCGTTCTCGGAAACCGACTTCACCGAGGACCTGAAGAAGTTCGACGTGCCGACCCTGGTGGTGCATGGCGACGCGGATCAGGTGGTGCCGTACGAAGCGGCGGGCGTTTCTTCCGCCAGACTGGTGAAGGGTTCGATCCTGAAGATTTACCCGGGCGCTCCTCACGGTTTGACGGACACCCACAAGGATCAGCTCAACGCCGATTTGCTGGCGTTTCTGGAAGGCTGAAATGCCAAGTCAAAAGATCGCTGGTGCAGCCTGCGATCTTTTTTCTTTATGAGCGGTACCGCGGACAAACTGACAGCGCCAGGCAAACGGATTGACGCCTTCGCTGCGGGTGAAAATGTGGCAGAAGTGCGCCTGGTCGCAGAAGCCGCATTCGAGGCTGATCTGCGTAAGGCTCATGTCGGTGTACCGGATCAATTGCTTGGCCAGGGCAACGCGCTGCTGGCGAATCCAGTCCTGCGGCGAGAGGCCGGTACTGCACTTGAATGCGCGGGAAAAATGACTGCGCGAGAGGGCGCAGGCCTGTGCCAGTTCAGTGACTTCCAGGCTGTCGCCGAGGCGTTCGAGGATCAGTTGTTTAACCAGCCGCTCGCGGTGCGGGCTGAGGCCGCCGGTGCTTTTCTTTGGCGCAGGCGTGAATGGCGCGGGGGCGGCATTTTGCTGAACGTGAGCCATGGCGAATGTCCGTGTCGGTAGGCTTCATTCTTGGTCCCGAAGGCTCTGGCTTGCGAGTTAATCGTTGTTAATTCCTCGTTCACAGCGGGAAGTCCCGGGTAAAGTCAGACACAATCCTCAACCTCGCGCCTGGCCGACCACACAAGGAACCCGTGCCTATGAACCGTAATGATCTGCGTCGCGTCGACATGAACCTGCTGGTGATTTTCGAAGCCCTGATGTTCGAAAAGAACCTGACCCGCGTTGCCGAAAAACTGTTCATGGGCCAACCGGCGGTGAGCGCCGCGCTGGGGCGTTTGCGCGATCTGTTCGACGATCCGTTGCTGCTGCGCAACGGTCGCGGCATGGAGCCGACGGCGCGGGCACTGGTCATTCTCAAGGAGCTGCAACCGGCGATGGACACCATTTCCGGTGCGGTCAGCCGGGCCAAGGAGTTTGATCCGGCGACCAGTCGCGATGTGTTCCGCATCGGGCTGTCGGACGATGCCGAGTTCGGTTTGTTTCCGCCGTTGCTGCGGCAATTGCAGGAAGAGGCGCCGGGGATTGTCGTGGTCGTGCGGCGGGCCAATTACCTGTTGATGCCGGCGCTGCTGGCGTCGGGGGAGATCTCGGTGGGGGTGAGTTACACCACGGATCTGCCGGCCAATGCCAAGCGCAAGACGCTGCGCGATATTCCCTGCAAGGTGCTGCGCGGCGACACCCGGCCGGGGACGTTGACCCTGGATGAGTACTGCGAGCGGCCTCATGCGATGGTGTCGTTCTCGGGGGACTTGAGCGGCAATATCGATCTGGATCTGGCGAAGGTCGGGCGTAGTCGTCGTGTGGTGTTGGGGGTGCCGCAGTTCAGTGGGTTGCGGGCGTTGCTCGCCGGTACCGAGATGATTGCCACTGTGCCGGATTATGCGGCCTGTGCGTTGGTGGAGGGGTGTGGGTTGCGGGCCGAGGATCCGCCGTTCGAGATCGAGGCGGCGCAGTTGTCGATGGCCTGGAGCGGGGTGCATGACAATGATCCGGCGGAGCGGTGGTTGCGGTCGCGGATTGGTCAGTTCATGTCTTTGGCTTTGGCTGTTTCTTCCTGACTGTGTACATATCCGTTATTTAGGTAACGGCGGCTTATGGTTTCGCCCTTACGGCGAGTCCCTTTTGGCAAACGCCCGGAGTGCCGGCCCAGCCAAAAGGAACCAAAAGGTCTCGCCCCTGGCGTACGGCTCCTCGCTGAGGCTCGGGGTTCCTTCGCTCCGGTATTCA
Organism: Pseudomonas sp. A-R-19; assembly: GCF_019956575.1. NCBI lineage: Bacteria > Pseudomonadati > Pseudomonadota > Gammaproteobacteria > Pseudomonadales > Pseudomonadaceae > Pseudomonas > Pseudomonas sp. A-R-19. The sequence continues at coordinate 7,272 of NZ_JAHBDR010000103.1, read as the reverse complement.
TCCGGGGGCATCGCCCTCCGGTTGGCTTCGCTGGCACCTACATGCGATGAGTTCGACTGCGTCGAACGGCGCTGCGCGCCCATCCCCGGATGAACACCGGAACGAGGCCTTCCGAGGGGGCGGGTGGATCAAGATCAAGAGCTGCAGGCGAGCTAACGCTCGGCCTGATGAGTGGTGAAGGGCGTGGGTGTACGTGGCTTTTGCTTTTGCTTTTCTGTGGGAGCGGGCTTGCTCGCGAAGGCGGCCTGGCAGCCGACCAATTTCTTTCAGATGTACTCAATCCCTGTAGGAACTGGCTTGCCAGCGATGGCGGCATTACATCCGACAAAAATCTTCTGCCTCACACCAGCACTGTGGCGAGGGAGCTTGCTCCCGTTGGGCAGCGAAGCGGCCCAAAAATCAAGCGATGCGGTTTGTCAGGCAGACCGCGTTGAATGGATTTGCGACTGCTGCGCAGCCGAACGGGAGCAAGCTCCCTCGCCACACAGAATTGCGTAGGACCAGGAGCGAGGCTACACCGCCTTGCGTCGTTGTCTACAACTACGCCAGAACCCGCCGGCTTGTGCGTCTTGTACCCGGTCTTTATCGTTTCCCGGTCGCTGCAAATTCAGCGATCGGGTTTGGCAGCCCGGTCAATTTCAAGGCTCGCCAGTGTCACCTTCAGATCAGTCCGATCTGCAATTTGGTGGCTGTGCGTGGGGCACTTCGGTGAACCGGGCGTTGGATAATCTCGATCCGCAGGAATAATCCGGTAGAAGCAACAACCGGTAGCCCTGTGGGATTTTTGTGATTTGCAGACTGCCGGCGTACTCGCAAACAGAGCACGTACATTCAATTTTTCCTCCCCCCGTCCCGGCACTATCGAATCCAGTCCCGGCGCATCGACGCCGGTGGTTTTTCATTTGTGCGGGTAGGCCATGGACGCTTCGCGACGCGATGATCGAGCGCAAGACTGGGGGCTGCTGTTCCTGCGGGTCAGCGGCGGGGCGTTGCTGTTGTGGGTGCACGGTTTGCCCAAGCTGCTGCACTACGCTGCCGAGTTGCAGAACATCGAAGACCCTTTTCACCTGGGCGCGAACCTGACGCTACTGCTGGCGATCTTCGCCGAGGTGGTGTGCCCGCTGCTGATCGTCGCCGGGTTGCTGGTGCGCCTGGCGTGTTTGCCTATTCTGTTCTTGCTGTGGGTGTCGATGTTGGTCGTGCATCCGCAGTGGACGCTCTTTGAAGGCCAGTTCGGCTGGCTGTTGCTGATCGTGTTCACCAGCATTTTCATCGCCGGGCCGGGAAGGCTGGCGCTCGATGTCCATTTCGCCGGAGCCTTGCGTCATGTCTGATCTCAATCGCCGTGAGCCGGCCAGTCCCGGGCCTGACGAGGTGGTGACCCTGATCGTCAAGCACCGGGTCAAGGCCGGTTTTGAAGTGCCTTATGAAGCCTGGCTGCGCAACATCGTCAAGGTGGCCGCGCAGAACGTCGGGCACCTGGGGGTGGATGTGGTGCGCGGTAAAAACGCGGGCCTCGACACCTACACCTGCGTGCTGCGTTTTTGCTCGACCGAGGCGATGCAGCGCTGGCTCGATTCGCCGCAACGCCAGGAACTGGTGAGAGAAGCCGCGCCGATGCTGGCCGATGGCGACCAGACCGAGGTCAATCCGCTCAACGAGTTCTGGTTCTCGCCCCAGGCCGAAGCCAGTACGCCACCGCCGCGCTGGAAGCAGGCCGTGGTGACGCTGCTAGTGATCCTGCCGCATACCTTGCTGGTACCGCTGCTCTGGGGGCCGCTGCTTGGGCTCAACAGCTTTCTTTCCAGCTACGTGGTGGCCACGTTCCTGATCACCCTGACCATCGTGCTGTCGGTGGTTTACCTCTTCATGCCCATGGCGACGCGCTTGTTCGCGCCCTGGCTGTCTCCCTCAACATTGCACGAGGAACCGTGATGAACGCCGATCTGATTCTGTTCAATGGTCAATTCCATACCGTTGACCGCGAAAAACCGCTCGCCAGCGCCGTGGCGATCAGCGACGGGCGTTTTGTCGCGGTCGGCAGCGATGCCGAAGCCATGGCCTTGCGTGGTTCAGGCACACAAGTGATCGACCTCAAGGGGCGTTGCGTGATCCCCGGGCTCAACGACTCGCACTTGCACTTGATTCGCGGCGGCTTGAACTACAACCTCGAACTGCGCTGGGAAGGCGTGCCGTCCTTGGCCGACGCCTTGCGCATGCTCAAGGACCAGGCCGACCGTACGCCGACGCCGCAGTGGGTGCGGGTGGTCGGTGGCTGGAACGAATTCCAGTTCGCCGAAAAGCGCATGCCAACGCTTGCAGAACTCAATCAGGCCGCGCCAGACACCCCGGTGTTCGTGCTGCACCTGTATGACCGTGCCTTGCTCAACCGCGCCGCGTTGCGTGTCGCCGGTTACACCCGTGACACGCCGAACCCGCCGGGTGGCGAGATCGTGCGTGATGCCAAGGGTGAGCCGACCGGCATGCTGGTGGCGCGGCCCAACGCGATGATCTTGTATTCAACGCTGGCCAAGGGGCCGAAGCTACCGCTGGAGTATCAGGTCAACTCGACCCGTCAGTTCATGCGTGAACTCAATCGCCTGGGCTTGACCAGCGCCATCGATGCCGGCGGCGGTTTCCAGAATTACCCGGACGATTACCAGGTGATAGAACAGTTGGCGAAGGATGAGCAACTGACCGTGCGCATCGCCTACAACCTGTTCACCCAGAAGCCCAAGGAAGAGTTGACCGACTTCAAGAACTGGACCGGCAGCGTGAAGCTGCACCAGGGCGATGATTATCTGCGGCACAACGGCGCCGGGGAAATGCTGGTGTTCTCGGCGGCGGACTTCGAAGACTTTCTCGAACCACGCCCGGACCTGCCGCAAACCATGGAGGCCGAGCTGGAGCCGGTGGTGCGCCACCTGGTCGAGCAACGCTGGCCGTTCCGTTTGCACGCCACCTACAACGAATCCATCAGCCGCATGCTCGACGTGTTCGAGAAGGTCAATCGCGACATTCCATTCAACGGCTTGCCGTGGTTTTTCGACCACGCCGAAACCATCACCCCGCAGAACATCGAGCGGGTGAGGGCGCTGGGCGGCGGCATTGCGATTCAGGATCGCATGGCGTTCCAGGGAGAGTATTTCGTCGAGCGTTACGGCGCGAAAGCCGCCGAAGCCACGCCGCCGATCAAACGCATGCTGGCCGAGGGTGTGCCGGTCGGTGCCGGTACCGACGCCACGCGAGTATCGAGCTACAACCCGTGGACCTCGCTGTACTGGATGGTCAGCGGCCGCACCGTCGGCGGCATGGAGTTGCACGCCGAAGGCCTTTCGCGGCTGACCGCGCTGGAACTGTTCACCCATGGCAGCGCCTGGTTCTCGTCGGAGCAAGGCAAGAAGGGCCAGATCAAGGTCGGGCAATTGGCCGACGTCGCCGCCCTCAGCGCGGATTTCTTCAGCGTCGATGAAGAGGCGATCAAGTGGATCGAGTCGGTGTTGACCGTGGTCGGCGGCAAGGTGGTGTACGGCGCCGGTGATTTCGAGAAGCTTGGGCCAGCCAGCGTGCCGGTGCTGCCGGACTGGTCACCGGTGGTGAAAGTGCCGGGCCACTGGCGCCCGACGTCGCCGATGCAGGCCCAGGTTCACCACTGCAGCGGCCCGTGCGCGGTGCATTCCCACAGCCATGAACGGGCACGCCTGTCGAACGCGCCGGTCAGCGATTTCGCCGGTTTCTGGGGCGCCTTTGGCTGCTCGTGTTTTGCCTTCTGACGAATTCAAAAAAGCGCCGGCCCAGCAGGGCGGCGCTGACTGCAACAACCATCCATCAAGGAGTTTCCAATGAGCAACGTTCCATACAAACGCCTGAACAAAGACGATGCCGTGGTATTGCTGGTCGACCACCAGACCGGTCTGATCTCGCTGGTGCAGGATTTCACCCCCAACGAATTCAAGAACAACGTGCTGGCGCTGGGCGACATCGCCAAGTTCTTCAAACTGCCGACCATCCTCACCACCAGTTTCGACAGCGGCCCGAACGGCCCGATCGTGCCGGAGCTCAAGGCGCAGTTCCCGGACGCGCCGTTCATTGCCCGTCCCGGCCAGATCAACGCCTGGGACAACGAAGACTTCGTCAAGGCGATCAAGGCCACCGGTCGCAAGCAACTGATCATCGCCGGTGTGGTGACCGACGTGTGCGTGGCGTTCCCGACCCTGTCGGCCATTGCCGAAGGTTTTGACGTGTTTGTGGTGACCGACGCTTCCGGCACCTTCAACACTACCGTGCAACAAGCTGCGTGGGCGCGCATGTCGGCCGCCGGTGCGCAACTGCTGAACTGGTTCTCCGTGGCCTGCGAGCTGCAAGGCGACTGGCGCAACGACATGGAAGGCCTGGCCAACTTGCTGTCGGAACGCCTGCCGAACTATCGCAACCTGATCAACAGCTACACCAAGTTTACTGCCCAATAATCGCAAAACCTGTGGGAGCGGGCTTGCTCGCGAAGGCGTCATGACAGTCAGCATTGATGTTGCCTGGACCACCGCTTTCGCGAGCAAGCCCGCTCCCACAGGGTTTTGTGTGAGCAGTGGATCAGCGACTCTGCAACCACCCCAAAAACCCACCTTTCCTGACCTCCACCGGTTTGGCCATCAACGCCAACCGGCTGTTCTGCTGGCGCACCGCTTGCAGCTTGTTCAACGCCCGGTCGACTTCCCGTCGTTGCTCCATGCAACTGCGGGTCAGGGATTTGTCGAGGCGGTAGATGATGCTTGAGGTCATGGCGGTGAACCGTGCCTGGGACGGCGTGTCGGCGAGGATGCTTTGTTCGCCCATGACTTCGCTCGGCCCCATGCGTCCCGCTTCGATCTGCATGCTGCCGTCGGGGACAGTAGCGCTGACCACACCGGTGGCGATGACGAACAGGCTGTCCGGCACTTCCTCCAGATCCAGCACCACCTCACCGGCCGCGTATTGCTGCGCCACCATGTTCTGGGCCAGGCGATCACGTTCCTCGGCACTCAGAGAGCGGAAGACTTTCACCTCATCGAGCAAGGCCCGTGCGCGGGTCGACGGCTCGATCACGCCATCGGGCTGCCGGGAGATGCCCGCCGCTTCGAGGTGCCGATGGGCCAGGTCGAACAGTTGATTGCGCACTTCGCCCTTTTTACCCAGTTCGGCGATGAAGCCGCTGGCCACGTATTCGGACAGGGTTTCGCCGGCTTCCTTGAGCACGGCTTTCGGCGGCGGATCGAGCAGCAGGCTGCTGCTGCCCTGAAGGGTGCGCTCCAAGGCATCGAGCACCCGACGCGGGCGGATGTGGTTGGGCACCTGGATACTGATCGACACCCCGTGCAGGTTGGTCGGGCGGCTGAGGTTGACGATCTTCGCCTTGGCTGCCACCGAGTTCGGCACCACTGCCGTGCTGCCGGCGCTGGTCAGCAAATGGGTGGCCCGCCAGTCGATGTCCAGCACCTTGCCTTCAACGCCATCGATGGAAACCCAGTCATCGACCTGATACGGCTTGGTAGTGTTGAGCACGATGCCGGAGAACACATCGCTCAAGGTGCTCTGCAATGCCAGACCCACGACGATGGCGACGACGCCGGAGGTCGCCAGCAAACCTTTCACCGGCAGCTCCAGCACGTAGCCGGCGGCGGCCACGACGGCAGCCAGGAACACCAATGCGCCGATGACATCCTGCAACAGCCGGCCGCTATGGCCGATGCGTCGCATCAGGACCAGGCCGATCACTTCGGTGAGCACCCGCGCGGCATACAACCACCAGAGAATCCCCAGCGCCGTGGCCCCTAGCTGCGCCACGCGATCATCGGCAAACAAGGGCGCCTGCAACGGGCTGACGCCGGCGTTGATGATCACCGCGCTGAACAGCAGGAACAGCGCCAGACGCACACCGATCCGGATGACGCGATGCTTGAACGGCGCGAGGTGCCAGAGCAGGGCGTCGATGGCCAGCAGCAGCGCGCTCAGGGAGAGCAGGTGACCGAGGAGAAAGGACATGGGGATGCTCCGGTAGAAATGAGGTCGCACAGGTGGCGAGCGCTTTTGTGGCGAGGGAGCTTGCTCCCGCTTGAGTGCGCAGCACTCACAAGATCGGCATTGACTGCGAGGATTTTGGGGCCGCTGCGGCAGCCCAGCGGGAGCAAGCTCCCTCGCCACAAACAGCGGTGTCGGCACATGCCGCTGTGTGGCCCGTGAGCAAAGACTAATAGGATGCCCGTAAGGGAAAAAGCCGCTATAAAGTGTTTGACTGTCAACCGGGATGTGACAATGAACCCCTTCGAAGATATGCGTATTTTTTGCCAGGTCATGGACTCCGGCAGCTTCACCGCTGCCGCCGATCAACTGGGGCTGTCCAAGCAGTTTGTCAGCCGCCGCTTGATGCAACTCGAAGAGCGCCTGGGCGTGCGCTTGCTCAATCGCTCGACCCGGCGACTGGATGTCACGCCGCTTGGGCAGAGTTACTACGAGTCAGCCTTGCGCCTGCTTAGCGAAGTCGAACAAGTGGAGCAGGGCATCGCCGGCCAGACCACCGAGCCACGCGGGACCATTCGTGTGAGCGCGCCGCTGTCGTTCGCGCTGGCGCATCTTGGGTGCCTGTTGCCGGTGTTTTTGCAGCGCTATCGTGACGTGACCGTGGAGATGGATTTAAGCGATCGCCCCGTGGATTTGCTCGGTGAAGGTTACGACCTGGCGTTGCGCATTGGCACCCTGGAAGACTCGACACTGATTGCCCGACGCATTGCCTCGATTGAACGGGTGTACTGCGCAAGCCCCGCGTACCTGGCCGAGCGCGGCACACCGCGCAAGCCTGAGGATTTGCACGGTCATGACTGCCTGCCGTACGGCCATGGTCGCCAGGTGCAATGGCGTTTTGCGGGGCAGGGCAAGCCCTTGAGCGTCAATGTCAGCGGGCGAATGCGGGTCAACAACGGTGAGTTGCTCAAGGACGCGGCCATCGCCGGCCTGGGGATCACGTATTTGCCGACGTTCATTGTCGGCTCGGCCCTGAAGGATGGACGGCTGGTGGAAGTGCTGGGGGATTTGCGGCCGGAGCCGCTGACGTTGTCGGCGGTCTATCCGCAACACCGGCAGAGTTCGCGGCCGGTGCAGGCGCTGGTTGAGTTTTTGCGCGAGGAACTGGATCAGTCTGGGGGTGGGTTGTAGAGCAACTCACAACATCCAGTGTGGGAGCGGGCTTGCTCGCGAAGGCGGTGTGTCATTGAGCATTGATCTCGACTGACACACCGCCTT
>NZ_JAHBDR010000102.1:0-23485 GCF_019956575.1 Pseudomonas sp. A-R-19 | reverse complement strand
AACACCTCTTTTTCAACTTCCTTTTGGCTTCGATGAACTGAAGCAACCTGCTGCCGAAAACTGCGTAACTCGTTGTTTACCAAGGAGTTTTCCGTTTCGACTGCGCCGGAAGTGGGGCGAATTATAGACACCTCAGATCTGCCGTCAACAGCTATTTTCACAATCCTGTCATAAATGTCAAAAAAGCCCCGCAAACAAAAAGGCCGACCCAATGGGTCGGCCTTCTGCGTCCTTCTACTTACAAGCTAGGGAACGCGAATTGCGAAGCCTCATGGCTCGCACGCTGCGGCCAGCGCTGCGTAATGGCCTTGCGGCGAGTGTAGAAACGCACACCATCCGGGCCATAGGCATGCAGGTCGCCGAACAGCGAACGCTTCCAGCCGCCAAAGCTGTGGTAAGCGACCGGTACCGGCAGCGGTACGTTGACGCCGACCATGCCGACTTCGATCTCGTCGCAGAACAACCGCGCCGCTTCACCGTCACGGGTGAAGATGCAGGTGCCGTTGCCATATTCGTGATCGTTGATCAACTGCATGGCTTCTTCCAGGCTGTTGACCCGAACCACGCACAGCACCGGCCCGAAGATCTCTTCTTTATAGATACGCATCTCTGGCGTGACGTTGTCGAACAGGCAACCACCCAGGAAGAAGCCTTCCTCGTGACCAGCCACGGTCAGGCCACGGCCGTCCACGACCAGTGTCGCGCCGGCGGCCACGCCATCTTCTACATAACCACTGACCTTGTCGCGAGCCTGGCCAGTGACCAGAGGCCCCATGTCCAGACCGCAAGAAGTACCCGCGCCGATTTTCAGCGCCTGGATTTGCGGAACCAGTTTGGCCACCAACGCATCGGCCACCTGATCACCCACGCACACGGCCACCGAGATCGCCATGCAACGCTCGCCGCAGGAACCGTAGGCCGCGCCCATCAGTGCGCTGACGGCGTTGTCCAGGTCCGCATCCGGCATCAGCACGGCGTGGTTCTTCGCACCACCCAGGGCCTGAACGCGCTTGCCGCGCTTGGTGCCTTCGGAGTAGATGTACTCGGCAATCGGCGTCGAACCAACAAAGCTCAGCGCCTTGACTTCCGGCGCTTCGATCAATGCGTCCACCGCAGTCTTGTCACCGTGCACCACACTCAACACGCCTTTCGGCAGGCCGGCTTCGATCAACAGTTGAGCAATCAGCAGTGTCGAGCTTGGATCACGCTCGGACGGCTTGAGGATGAAGCAGTTGCCGCAGACGATCGCCAGCGGGTACATCCACAACGGCACCATGGCCGGGAAGTTGAACGGCGTGATGCCGGCCACTACGCCCAGCGGCTGGAAGTCAGACCAGGCATCGATGTTCGGGCCAACGTTACGGCTGTATTCGCCCTTGAGGATTTCCGGAGCCGCGCAAGCGAACTCGACGTTCTCGATACCGCGCTTCAATTCACCGGCAGCATCTTCCAGGGTCTTGCCGTGCTCTTCGCTGATCAATTGCGAGATACGCGCTTCGTTCTGCTCCAGCAGTTGCTTGAAGCGGAACATCACCTGGGCACGCTTGGCCGGCGGCGTATTGCGCCAGGCAGGGAATGCAGCCTTGGCAGCGTCGATGGCGCTCTGGATGGTTTCGCGGGTCGCCAGTGGCAACTTGTGGATAGCCTGGCCAGTCGACGGGTTGAACACATCAACCGCGCGACCGTTCTCGGTCACCAGTTCGCCATTGATCAAATGCGGAATAACGCTCATGGAAGCTCCTGAAAAGTTGTCCACAGGCGCCCGTTCCCGAGCGCCCGTTGTTTATAGGTATATAGAAGGAGAAATCAGTCGATCTTGCTCAGCACTTCGCCGACCGCGTCGAACAGACGATCCAGGTCTTGCGGCTTGCTGTTGAAGGTTGGGCCGAACTGCAGAGTGTCGCCGCCGAAGCGTACGTAGAACCCGGCTTTCCACAGCGCCATGCCCGCTTCGAACGGACGCACGATGGCGTCGCCGTCACGTGGAGCGATCTGGATCGCGCCGGCCAGGCCGAAGTTGCGGATGTCGATGATGTTCTTGGTGCCCTTCAGGCCATGCAGCGCGTTTTCGAAGTGCGGTGCGACTTCGGCCACGCTCTGCACCAGGTTTTCCTTTTGCAGCAGGTCGAGTGCTGCCAGGCCCGCGGCGCAAGCCACCGGGTGCGCGGAATAGGTGTAGCCGTGAGGGAATTCCACCGCGTATTCAGGCGTCGGCTGATTCATGAAGGTCTGGTAGATCTCGGAGCTGGCAATCACTGCGCCCATCGGGATCGCGCCGTTGGTGACTTGCTTGGCGATACACATCAGGTCCGGGGTCACGCCGAAGGTGGTGGCGCCGAACATGGTGCCGGTACGGCCGAAACCGGTGATCACTTCGTCGAACACCAGCAGGATATTGTGCTGGTCGCAGATTTCACGCAGACGCTTGAGGTAACCCTGTGGTGGAACCAGCACGCCAGCGGAACCGGCCAATGGCTCGACGAACACAGCGGCGATGTTCGATGCATCGTGCAGTTCGATCAGCTTCAGCAGTTCGTCAGCCAGGGCGATACCGCCCTGCTCCGGCATGCCACGGGAGTAAGCGTTGCTTGCCAGCAAAGTGTGCGGCAGGTGGTCGACATCCATCATCGCCTGACCGAACAGCTTGCGGTTGCCGTTCACGCCACCGAGGCTGGTACCGGCGATGTTCACACCGTGGTAACCACGGGCACGGCCGATCATTTTGGTCTTGGTCGACTGGCCTTTCAGACGCCAGTAGGCGCGGACCATCTTCACGGCGGTATCAGCACACTCAGAGCCCGAGTCGGTGAAGAACACGTGGTTCAGGTTGCCCGGGGTCAGGTCGGTGATTTTCTCAGCCAGCTGGAACGACAGCGGGTGGCCGTATTGGAAGGCTGGCGAGTAATCGAGCGTGCCCAGTTGCTTGGCGACCGCTTCCTGGATTTCCTTGCGGGTGTGGCCGGCGCCGCAGGTCCACAGACCGGACAGCGAGTCATAAACCTTGCGGCCCTTGTCATCGATCAGCCAGCTGCCTTCGGCGCCAACGATCAGGCGAGGGTCGCGCTGAAAGTTACGGTTGGCGGTGTAAGGCATCCAGTGAGCATCGAGCTTCAGTTGGCTAGCCAGGGAAGTCGGGGCGTTTTCAGGCAAGTTCATGGGCAAAACCTCGCAAGGCAATAAGCGGCGTAAGGATTGAAAACCGTTGTTGCAGCTAAATTGCCACGGAGATAAAGTCGGTGAAATGCAACTCTTCTAATGTTCAGTCAGCCAACTACTAAACTTTGAGTAATCGTATGAGCACTCGCCGTCCCGATCCGCTGGCCCAGGTCAGCGACTTTGATATTCGCCTGCTGCGGATCTTTCGCAGTGTGGTGGAATGCGGCGGTTTCTCCGCGGCGGAGACCGTGCTGGGGATTGGTCGCTCGGCGATCAGCCAGCAGATGAGCGATCTGGAGCAACGCCTCGGTCTGCGCCTGTGCCAACGGGGACGTGCCGGGTTCTCCCTGACCGAAGAAGGTCGCGAGGTCTATCAATCGGCGTTGCAGTTGTTAAGTGCGCTGGAAAGCTTCCGCACCGAGGTCAATGGCCTGCACCAGCACTTGCGCGGCGAATTGATCATCGGCTTGACGGACAACCTGGTCACCCTGCCCCACATGCGCATCACCCACGCCCTCGCGCAATTGAAGGAACGCGGCCCGGACGTGCAGATCCAGATCCGCATGATCGCGCCTAATGAAGTCGAACAAGGCGTGCTCGACGGCCGCCTGCACGTCGGCGTGGTGCCTCAGGCCAGCGCATTGTCGGGGCTGGAGTATCAACCGCTGTATAGCGAACGTTCGCTGTTGTACTGCGCGGTCGGCCATCCGCTGTTTTATGTCGACGATAAACAACTGGACGACGAACGCCTGAACAGCCAGGACGCCATCGCACCGACCTTCCGTTTGCCAGCGGAGATCCAGGCTCACTACCAGGCGCTCAATTGCACCGCCAGCGCCTCGGACCGCGAAGGCATGGCGTTCCTGATCCTGACCGGACGCTACATCGGCTACCTGCCGGATCACTATGCGAGTCTTTGGGTGCAGCAAGGCCGGTTGCGAGCGTTGAAAGCGAAAACTCGGTTCTATGACCTGAGCCTGGCGTCGGTTACCCGCAAGGGCCGTCGCCCGCACCTGGTGCTGGAGAGTTTTCTCGAGAGCCTGGCCGCGACACGTTGAAAACTGTGGGAGCGGGCTTGCTCGCGAAGAGGCCGTGTCAGTCGATATCTGCATAGCTGACACACCGCCTTCGCGAGCAACCCCGCTCCCACAGTAGATTGCGGTGCAGTGTTTTATTGTGTGAGGCCTTGTCTGGAGCCGGTGGGTACGTTATCAACACACTCGCCGTCCCACCCACCAGTTCGGAAGTGCTTATGACCTTTGAAGTCCCAGCCCACGGCGGTAAACCCGTCAGCCGCATTCGTCAGAAAAACGAAGAGACCATCATCAAAGCCGCCGAAGACGAGTTCGCCCGTCACGGGTACAAAGGCACGAGCATGAACACCATTGCCCAGAATGCCGGGCTGCCCAAGGCGAACCTGCATTACTACTTCACCAACAAGCTTGGTTTGTACGTGGCGGTGCTGAGCAACATCATCGAGCTGTGGGACAGCACCTTCAACACCCTCACCGCCGAGGACGATCCGAGCGAAGCCTTGACCCGTTACATCCGTGCGAAAATGGAGTTTTCTCGACGCCAACCGCAAGCCTCGCGGATTTTCGCCATGGAAGTCATCAGCGGCGGAGTGTGCCTGACCGAATACTTCAACCAGGATTACCGTACCTGGTTCCAGGGCCGTGCGGGCGTGTTCCAGGCCTGGATCGACGCCGGTAAAATGGACCCGATCGACCCGGTACACTTGATCTTCCTGTTGTGGGGCAGCACCCAGCACTACGCCGACTTCGCCACGCAGATCTGCCGCGTCACCGGGCGTACCAGGTTGACCAAACAGGACATGGAAGACGCCGGGGACAACCTGATCCGTATCATTCTCAAGGGCTGCGGCCTGAAACCTGCCATCTAAGTAGCCATTCAGGTACGTATGCCATTTACCCTCAGCGGTTTTTGCGAATACAGCGAAGAGATTCGCAAAAGCCGCTTCATCACCTTCGCCGCGCCGATTGCCAGCCCGGCCGAGGCCCAGGCGTTCATTGAACAGCACAGTGACTTGAATGCCTCGCACAACTGCTGGGCGTGGAAACTCGGCGATCATTACCGCAGCACCGATGATGGCGAGCCCGGTGGTACGGCCGGCCGGCCGATTCTGGCAGCAATAGAGGCACAGGATTGCGATCAGGTCGCGGTGCTGGTGATTCGCTGGTATGGCGGCATCCAACTGGGCACCGGCGGGCTCGCCCGGGCCTATGGCGGCGGGGCAAACAAATGCCTGCAAGCGGCGCCAAAGATCGAGCTGATCAGCCGGGTACCGCTGCGCTGCGCTTGCGGATTTGCCGAGTTGGCCCTGGTCAAGCTGAGGGTGACGCAGGCAGGCGGCTTGGTTGTGGATGAAACCTTCACCGCCAATGGTGTCGAGCTGCAGTTGGCCGTAGGCGAGGCGCAGATCGCTGCCTTGCAGTCACAACTGGCCGATTTGAGTCGCGGGCGCATTTTGCTGCAGCGCTAAAGACTTCAGCACAGGCTGCGATCTTTTGGGGCACGGCACTTTTTCACATATTCCATATTTGCCCACATCTGCTGTGCACCCGGCTGTGGATAACCTGAGCACATACCGCTGTAACCCTTCTGTCATGCGGCTTTGCGGACTTTGCTCAATTTTCGTCCAATCCGCCATCACGCGCATCAAATTCAAACAAAAACAAACAGTTACGACGGTTTAGCACCTTTAGAAGAAAGCCACACAGTGCTTATGCCCGTGCCTTGAGCTTGCACACAAATACTGTGGAGCAATCTGTGGATAACCCGTTCATGGCCTTCGCCGCGCCATGTACGACATGGCTCTTGGTCGATTGCTCATTTTTTGACCAAAAGCGCGCGGGCAAAATCAGGGCTTGATTCGCGGCATTGCTCCCATGTGGTGCCCGGTTCCGTGCGACCCATTTGAAAGTGGCGCACTCAACGCCTCGGCTCACGGGACTTGGAGATTTTCCTGACCTAGTGGCCAGAAAATTGCTTTATCCACAGGCACAAGTCCAACAGCACCGAGCCTGTCATGCCCAATCCCGCTCCAGTCCAAGATCCGATTGCGCGCCTGCAACTGCGCAGAATCACCAAACGCTACCCCGGTTGCCTGGCCAACGATGCCATCGACCTGACCATTGCCCCTGGCGAGATCCATGCCCTGCTCGGCGAAAACGGCGCGGGCAAAAGTACGCTGATGAAGATCATCTACGGCGTCACTCACGCCGATTCGGGCGAGGTGATCTGGCAAGGTCAACGGGTGAGCCTGCGTAACCCGGCCCAGGCGCGGGGTTTGGGAATCGGCATGGTGTTCCAGCACTTCTCGTTGTTCGAAACCCTGAGCGTGGCGCAGAACATCGCCTTGGCCATGGGCGCGGCGGCAGGCACACCCAGACAGCTTGAGCCGAAGATTCGCGAGGTGTCCCGGCGCTACGGCATGGCGCTGGAACCGGAACGACTTGTCCACAGCCTGTCGATTGGCGAGCGGCAACGGGTGGAAATCATTCGCTGCCTGATGCAGGACATCCGCCTGCTGATTCTCGATGAACCGACTTCGGTGTTGACGCCGCAAGAGGCCGACGACTTGTTCGTCACCCTGCGCCGGCTCGCCGCCGAAGGTTGCAGCGTTTTGTTCATCAGCCACAAACTTGGGGAGGTCCGCGCGTTGTGCCACAGCGCAACCGTTTTACGCGGCGGTCGGGTGGCCGGGCATTGCGTGCCGGCCGAGTGTTCGGATCAGCAACTGGCGCGTTTGATGGTCGGTGAGTCGGCGGAGTTGATCGCCGATTATCCGAAGGTGGCAGGGACTGCCGCATTCCTCAACGTGGACAACTTGTCCTGGCACAACCCGGACCCGTTCGGCTGCTCGCTCAAGGGCATCAACCTTGAGGTGCGCAGTGGGGAAATCGTCGGCATCGCCGGCGTGGCGGGCAATGGCCAGGATGAATTGCTGGCCCTGCTCAGCGGCGAACAACGCTTGTCGCGACACGACGGCGCAACGATTCGCTTTGGCCGCGAGGCGGTCGCCCATTTGCGCCCCGACGCCCGTCGCGAACGAGGCCTGGCGTTTGTCCCGGCCGAACGCCTGGGCCATGGTGCGGTGCCGGAATTGAGCCTGGCAGACAACGCGCTATTGACCGCTTTCCAGCAAGGGCTGCTGAGTAACGGCCTGATCCAGCGCAGCAAAGTCACCGCGCTGGCCGAGGAGATCATCCGTCGATTCGGTGTAAAGACGCCCGATAGCCAGACCCCAGCCCGCAGCCTGTCCGGCGGCAACTTGCAGAAATTCATCCTCGGCCGGGAAATCCTCCAGCAACCGAAACTGCTGGTGGCCGCGCATCCAACCTGGGGCGTGGATGTCGGTGCAGCCGCCACGATTCATCGCGCGTTGATTGCCTTGCGCGATGCCGGTGCGGCGATCCTGGTGATTTCCGAAGACCTCGACGAACTGTTCCAGATCAGCGACCGCCTCGGCGCTTTGTGCGGCGGTCGGCTTTCGGCGCTCCACGCCACCGTCGATACACGCCTGAGCGATGTCGGCGGCTGGATGGCCGGCCAGTTCGATACCCCTCAACCTCTCGCATCCGCCACGCGCTAACGGAGTGTCACATGCTGCTTTCTCTTGAACCCCGTGGCCAGCAATCGCGCCTGATGCTGTGGTGCTCGCCGTTGCTGGCGGCTGCACTGACCCTGGGCTGTGGATCACTGTTGTTTATCGCGCTCGGGCACGACCCGTTGCTGACCTTGCACACCTTGCTGATCGCTCCGGTCAGCGATCTGTATGGCGTCTCCGAATTGTTGGTCAAAGCCCTGCCGATTCTGCTCTGCGCCCTGGGCCTGGCGGTGGCCTATCAGGCACGTATCTGGAACATCGGCGCCGAAGGTCAACTGCTGCTCGGCGCGTTGGCCGGCAGTGCGCTGGCGGTGAACATCATCGGCATGCAAAGCCGCTGGGCGCTGGTGGCGATTCTGCTCACCGGCACCCTGGCCGGCGCCGCGTGGGCCGGCCTGACGGCGTGGTTGCGCACGCGCTTCAACGCCAATGAAATCCTGACCAGCATCATGCTCAACTACATCGCCCTGAACCTTCTGCTGTATTGCGTGCACGGTCCGCTGAAAGACCTGGAAGGTTTCAACTTTCCTCAATCGGCGATGTTCGGCGACGCCAGCCGCTTGCCACTGTTGATGGAGGATGGCCGGGTTCACGCCGGGGTGTATTTCGCCCTGCTCGCGTTGGTGGCGGTGTGGGTGTTGTTACAGAAAAGCTTTGTCGGTTTCCAGATCAAAGTGCTCGGGCTGGACAAGCGCGCAGCCGGTTTCGTCGGCTTTCGCGAGAAGCGCCTGATCTGGCTCGCGTTGTTGATCAGCGGTGGCCTGGCGGGGCTGGCCGGCGTGTGCGAGGTCACCGGGCCCATCGGCCAGTTGGTACCGCAGGTTTCGCCGGGCTACGGCTATGCGGCGATCACCGTGGCGTTTCTCGGCCGCCTCAATCCCGTCGGCATCCTGTTTTCCAGCCTGTTGATGGCGTTGTTGTACATCGGCGGCGAGAGCGCACAAATGAGCCTGAACCTGCCGCAAGCCATCACCCAATTGTTCCAGGGCATGATGCTGTTTTTCCTGCTCGCCAGTGATGTGCTGATTCTCTATCGCCCCCGCCTGAACCTGCGCTGGACCCGCCGCGCACAAGCCACCGCTGTACACGCAGGAGCGCTGTGATGGATATCGATCTGCTGAGCAATATTTTCTACGCCATGATCCGCTGCGGTACGCCGCTGTTGCTGGTGGCGCTGGGCGAACTGATCTGCGAGAAAAGCGGCGTTCTCAATCTGGGCCAGGAAGGCATGATGCTGTTTGGCGCGGTGATCGGTTTCATCGTCGCGTTCAGCACCGGCAATCTGTGGCTCGGCGTGTTGCTGGCGATGTTCGCCGGGATGCTGTTGTCGTCCCTCTTTGCGTTGGTGGCGCTGGTGTTCAACGCCAATCAGGTGGCCACCGGGCTGGCCCTGACGATTTTCGGCGTGGGCCTGTCGACTTTTGTCGGTGCGGCATGGGTCGGCAAACCACTGGCCGGTTTCGAGCCGATGGCGATTGCGTATTTGAGTGAGATCCCGCTGATCGGACGAATGCTGTTTGCCCAGGACCTGCTGGTGTATCTGTCGTTCGCATTGTTTGCACTGGTGGCCTGGGTGGTGTTGAAAAGTCGCGTAGGGCTGATCATCCAGGCGGTCGGGGAAAACCCGGATGCGGCCAGCGCCATGGGCTTGCCAGTGTTGGCGGTGCGGACCCTGGCGGTGTTGTTCGGCGGTGCGATGGCAGGGTTGGCCGGGGCTTATCTGTCCCTGGCGTACACGCCGATGTGGGCGGAAAACATGAGCGCCGGGCGCGGCTGGATTGCCCTGGCGCTGGTGGTGTTTGCCAGTTGGCGGGTGTGGCGTCTGCTGCTCGGCGCGTACCTGTTCGGGCTCGCCAGCATACTGCACCTGGTGGCGCAGGGGTTGGGGCTGGCGATTCCGTCGAGTCTGCTGGCGATGTTGCCGTATGTCGCGACCATTGTGGTGTTGGTGCTGTTGTCCCGGGATGCGCTGCGCACGCGGTTGTATGCACCGGTGTCGTTGGGGCAGCCGTGGCAGGCTGGGCATTAGGGGTTGTCGGGGCGGGCCTCTTCGCGAGCAAGCCCGCTCCCACATTTGACCGGGTTCACCCCCATCCAATGTGGGAGCGGGCTTGCTCGCGAAGGCGTCCGAACAGGCAACACCTGAGCTACGCCCCACGCCAATTCAAACACCAGAAAAACCACCAGCAACGAACTCGCGCCATGAACCAGGGCATAAGCCTGCCAGGCCAAGAAAAGGAATCTGGCCACTGCGTCATACCGCCCATAAACCTGCTGCGGATCACGAATCCGCAGTACCGACCACACGCAGACAATCGACCCCAGCAGTTTCGCCATCAACATGTGCACCGGTTCGAACGGTGGCAACTCGCCGGGCAAGCTCAACGCCTGGCTCACACCCGTCAAAACCCCATGCAACGCCGCAAAACTCCACGGCGTGACAAACGCCATCGTCACGATCAAGTCATACCAGGCACTGCCTTGTACCAACCGGCGATATTGCGCTGTAGTCCACATCGTCATTGCTCCATCAATTCAGGGAGCAACAAGGCTAAAGCCTGGAGTATGCTCCAGGGTCAAGCCCCCTCGAGACGTCATGATGCGCATCGGTGAACTCGCCCAGGCCAGCGCCGTCAGCCGCGACACGCTGCGCTTTTACGAGCAGCGCGGATTGATTGCGGCGCAACGCAGCGCCAACGGGTATCGCGACTATCCGCCAGACATGGTGCAACTGGTGCAGTACATCAAGACCGCTCAACGGCTGGGCTTTACCCTCGGCGAAATCGGCAACAGCGTGGCGACAATCTGGCAGTCGTCCGATCCGGACAACGCCGTCACGCTATTGCTGCAAGACAAGCTCAAACTGATCGAAGCCCGCATGGCCGAACTCGGCGCACTGCGCGATGAGTTGCAACAACGGCTCGGGCAACAGTGTCCATTGAATCCACGACTCTGAATTTTCAAGGAAGCCAATCATGTCCAAGGCAAAAAACGCGCTCATCATCGGCGCCTCCCGAGGGCTTGGCCTCGGGCTGGTGAAAACCCTGCTGGCCGACGGCTGGCAAGTCACCGCCACCGTGCGTGACCCGCAAAAGGCCGAAGCCTTGCAGGCATTGGGCAAGGTGCGGATCGAAAAGCTCGACATGGACGATCAACAGGCCGTCATCGCCCTGACACAACAACTCAAGGGCGAGGTGTTTGACCTGTTGTTCGTCAATGCCGGGGTCAAGGGGCCGGATGTCCAGACGCCGAACGGTGGCGCGACAATGGCTGAAATCGGTCAGCTGTTTTTCACCAACGCCGTGGCGCCGATCAACCTGGCCCAGCGTTTAGTCGAGCAACTGCGCCCGGACACCGGCGTGCTGGCGTTCATGAGTTCGGTGTTGGGCAGCGTGACCATGCCCGATGCGCCGGAGTTGGCGCTGTACAAGGCCAGCAAGGCGGCGCTGAACTCCATGACCAACAGCTTCGTCACGCAATTGGGCGAAACCGGTCTCACCGTGCTGTCGCTGCACCCGGGCTGGGTGAAAACCGATATGGGTGGTGAAGGTGCGGACATCGATGTGGAAACCAGCACTCGAGGCCTGATTGATCAGGTAAACGCGTTTGTCGGCAAGGGTGGGCACCATTTCATCAATTACCGGGGTGAAACCATTCCCTGGTAATCACCACCGCCCCTTGTAGGAGCTGGCTTGCCAGCGATGGTGTATCAGCTGCATCGGCGTCGACTGACACTCCATCGCTGGCAAGCCAGCTCCTACAGAGGGTTGCATCTGCCTGTCGGGCCGGGCTTGCCCGCCAGAGCATTTTGATCGACACTGCGCACCTCGCCTCCCCGGCGAACCTGGATCAGCAGACAGGGCAACACTGAGCTGGCAACCCTGAACCCAACTTTCAGAGGAGCCGGCCAACATGCCTGCGACCCGTATCTGGTTAAAAAACCCCCTCGCCATTTTCACCTCCAACGGTCTCGATGCCCGTGGCGGCCTGGTGCTGCAAGACGGTTTGATCGTCGAAGTGCTCGGTGCCGGCCAGCAACCCTCCGCACCGTGCAATGAAGTGTTCGATGCCCGCGAGCATGTGATCCTGCCGGGCCTGATCAACACCCACCACCACTTTTACCAAACCCTGACCCGCGCCTGGGCGCCGGTGGTCAATCAGCCGCTGTTCCCGTGGCTGAAAACCCTGTACCCGGTCTGGGCACGCCTGACCCCGGAAAAACTCGCCCTCGCCACCAAAGTCGCCTTGGCCGAGTTGCTACTGTCCGGTTGCACTACCGCCGCCGACCACCACTACCTGTTCCCGGAAGGCCTGGAAAACGCGATCGACGTGCAAGTCGAGAGCGTTCGCGAACTGGGCATGCGCGCCATGCTGACCCGCGGCTCCATGAGCCTCGGTGAAAAGGACGGTGGCCTGCCGCCGCAACAGACCGTGCAGGAAGGCGAAGTGATCCTCGCCGACAGCCAACGGTTGATCGCCGAGTACCACGAACGCGGGGACGGCGCGCAAATCCAGATCGCCCTGGCACCGTGCTCGCCGTTCTCGGTAACCCCGGAAATCATGTCGGCCAGTGCCGAACTGGCGAACAAACTTGACGTGCGCCTGCACACCCACCTGGCCGAAACCCTCGACGAAGAAGATTTCTGCCTGCAACGCTTCGGCCTGCGCACCGTGGACTATCTGGACAGTGTCGGCTGGCTCGGCCCGCGTACCTGGCTGGCCCACGGCATCCACTTCAACCCGGACGAGATCGCCCGCCTCGGCGCCGCCGGCACCGGTATTTGCCATTGCCCGAGCTCGAACATGCGCCTGGCCTCGGGCATTTGCCCGAGCATCGAGCTGACCGACGCCGGTGCCTTGCTCGGCTTGGGCGTGGACGGTTCGGCCTCCAACGATGCTTCGAACATGATGCTCGAAGCGCGTCAGGCCCTGTACATCCAGCGCCTGCGCTACGGCGCCGAGAAGATCACCCCGGAGCGCGTACTCGGCTGGGCGACCAAAGGTTCGGCCAGCCTGTTGGGGCGTACCGATATCGGTGAATTGGCGGTGGGCAAGCAGGCCGACCTGGCCCTGTTCAAGCTGGACGAACTGCGCTTCTCCGGCAGCCATGATCCGGTCTCGGCGTTGCTGCTGTGTGGTGCTGATCGCGCGGACCGGGTGATGATCGGCGGCAAGTGGCGAGTGATCGATGGTCAGGTCGAAGGGCTGGACCTGAAGGGCTTGATTGCCGATCACAGCCAGGCGGCTCGACAGTTGATCGCCGGGACCTGATACAACACCGATTAAAACTGTAGGAGCGAGCCTGCTCGCGATGGACGACAACGATAACGCGGGAAACCTGATTCATCTCGGCGCTCTCAGGTTTTTCGCGAGCAGGCTCGCTCCTACAGTGGTTTTGTGGAGGGTTCAAAGTCCGAGCAAGGACAACATGATGAACGTCGCAAACAGCACAAAGTGAGTCATGCCTTCGATGGCATTGGTTTCGCCGTCGTTGAGGTTGATCGCGCTGACGATCAGGGTGAGAAACACCATCACGGTCTGCACCGGGGTCATGGCCATCTGGAATGGCTGACCGGTATAAAGCGCCATCGCTTCCATCACCGGCACCGTCAGGATCACCGTCGACAGCGACGCGCCCATGGCGATGTTGACCACCGACTGCATGCGGTTGGCCAGCGCCGCGCGCAACGCGGTCAATATTTCTGGCGCCGCGGATATCGCCGCCACCAGGATCGCCGTGATCACCGGCGGTGCCCCCGTCCCTTCCAGCCCCAGGTCGAGGGTCTTGGACATCACTTCGGCGAGTGCGCCAATAACCACTACACCAAACCCCAGGGTCCCGATGCTCAATACCAGATTGATCGGCTGCGGCTCTTCGCTGGGAGTTTTCTTGCGGCGTTTATCCGGGTAGCTGTAACTGAAAAAATAGCTGTGCGGTCCTACCTGCATGCGCAGGAACAACGCATACAGCATCACCATCGCACCGATGGTAAACGCCGAATAGAGCTTCCAGTCGGCTTCGGGAATGAATTCCGGCACCACCATCGACACGCCCATCGCCGTGAGGATCATCGCACTATAACTGCGCGCCGAATCGTCGTTATAGGACTGTTCGCCGTGCTTGAGCCCGCCCATCAACGCCGCGAGACCAAGGATACCGTTGATGTCGAGCATCACCGCCGAGTAGATCGTGTCGCGTACCAGCGTGGCCGAGGCTTCGTTGCTCATCATGATCGCCAGGATCACCACTTCCACCAACACCGCGGCCAGGGTCAGGATCATCGTGCCGTAGGGATCACCCACCTTTTCCGCCAGCAACTCAGCCTGATGGGCAACGCGCATGGAGGCGGCGACGATGAAGGCGATCAGCACCAGCCCGCTCACCAGCGCGACGACCTGGCCGCTGTGCAGCATCCAGTGCTCCAGCGGATAAGCCACGCACACGGCGATCAACGCCAACAGCAGGTAACTTTCTTGCTTGAGGGTGGTGAGCATGGCGAGCCTTTTGCCGAGTGGATCCGATGAGCTACTGACTGCGGGGTGGCGTTAACGGTTCGTTTTACCTTAGCGCACCACGGGCAGGCAGGAAGGTGCATCGGCGCACCGGAGTGTGTCATCGCTGGCAAGCCAGCTCCTACAAAAGCCGGATCACCGCTCCCCTGTAGGAGCTGGCTTGCCAGCGATGGCGTACTCCCTGCCGCCACAAAACCTGAAACCTGCCCCTTTGTTGTCCTGTTGGTCAGCAATTTGCATTGCCCTGTGCAAGCCCGAGAGCCCAGCCAACCTCACAACAAAATGGAGTTTCAATTCATGCACAACCGTCCGTTGAAGAAGCTGCTTTGCGCCGTTGCGGCGGCCATTGGTTTGAGCGCCAGCCTGACGGCCGTAGCCGCCGACCCGCTGAAAGTCGGCTTCGTCTATATCGGCCCGATCGGCGACCACGGCTGGACGTATCAGCATGAACAGGGGCGCAAGGAACTCGCGGAAAAGTTCGGTCCGCAGATAACCACCAACTATGTGGAAAACGTTGCCGAAGGCGCCGACGCCGAGCGGGTGATCCGCAACATGGCCAAGGACAAATACGACCTGATCTTCACCACGTCCTTCGGCTACATGAACCCCACCGTGAAAGTCGCCAAACAGTTTCCCAAGGTGACCTTCGAACACGCAACCGGCTACAAGCAGGACAAGAACCTCGGCACTTACCTGGCGCGCACTTACGAGGGCCGCTACGTCGGCGGCTTCCTCGCGGCGAAGATGACCAAGACCAAAAAGATCGGCTACGTCGCCTCATTCCCGATCCCGGAAGTGATCCGCGACATCAACGCCATCCAACTGGCCCTGAACAAGTACAACCCCGGCACCGAGATCAAGGTGGTGTGGGTCAACTCCTGGTTCGATCCGGGCAAGGAAGCGGATGCCGCCAACGCCCTGATCGATCAGGGCGTGGACGTAGTATTCCAGCACACCGACAGCCCGGCGCCGATCCAGGCGGCCGAACGTCGCGGCGTGTATGCGGTGGGCTACGCTTCGGACATGGCGCACTTCGGGCCGAAAGCGGTGCTGACCTCCATCGTCAATGACTGGGGCCCGCACTACATTCAGGCAGCCCAAAGCGTGATCGACCATGACTGGAAACCCCAAGACTACTGGGGCGGCTTGAAGGAAGGCACCGTTGAACTGCCGATCAGCGACCTGGTGCCGACGACGGTCAAGGGCGAAGCCGAGCAGATCATCGCCGACATCAAGAGCGGTGCGCTGCAGCCGTTCACCGGGCCGATCAAGGATCAGGCCGGCGTCGAGAAAGTCCCGGCCGGCGTGAGCGCGACCACGGCGGAACTGGCGTCGATGAATTACTACGTGGAAGGCATGAAGGCCGAAATACCGAAGTAACTCCTCCGTCACAACACAACCCCCCTGTGGGAGCGGGCTTGCTCGCGAAGGCGTCTGCAAATTCAACAGTGATGTTGGCTGACACACCGCTTTCGCGAGCAAGCCCGCTCCCACATTGGATCTCCAGCGTTCTTAAGGATTGCGCATGAACAGCCTTCCGATCATCGACATCGCCCCGCTCTCCAGCGACGACCAGCGCGCCTGGCAAACTGTCGCCAATCAAATCGACCTCGCCTGCCGCGAATGGGGCTTCTTCTACATCAAGGGCCACCCGATCAGCCCTGCGCGAATCGACGAACTACTCGACAGCGCCAAACGCTTCTTCGCCCAACCCACCGCCGAAAAACTCAAGATCGACATCACCCAGACCCGTCACCATCGCGGTTACGGCGCCATTGCCACCGAGCAACTCGACCCGAGCAAGCCCAGCGACCTCAAGGAAACCTTCGACATGGGCCTGCACCTGCCGGCCGACCACCCTGAGGTACTGGCGGAGAAACCCTTGCGCGGTCCCAATCGCCATCCCTCCATGCCCGGCTGGGAAGCGCTGATGGAGCAACACTACGTCGACATGCAAGCCCTCGCGCAAACGCTGTTGCGGGCAATGACCATGGCGCTGGGAATTGAACGCGACTTCTTCGACACTCGCTTCATTGACCCGGTCAGTGTGTTGCGGATGATCCATTACCCGCCGCGCCACACCGCCAGCTCCACCGAGCAGCAAGGCGCCGGCGCCCACACTGATTACGGCTGCATCACCCTGCTTTATCAGGACGCCGCCGGTGGCTTGCAGGTACGCAATGTAAAAGGTGAGTGGATCGACGCGCCGCCTATCGAAGGTACGTTCGTGGTCAATCTCGGCGACATGATGGCGCGCTGGAGCAACGACCGTTATCTCTCGACGCCGCACCGGGTCATCAGTCCGCTCGGCGTGGATCGTTATTCGATGCCATTCTTCGCCGAGCCGCACCCGCAAACCCGCATCGAATGCCTGCCCGGTTGTCAGGATGAATTGCACCCGGCGAAATACCCGGCCACCACCTGCGCCGAGTTCCTGCTCTCGCGCTTCGCCGATACCTACGCCTATCGACGGGAACAGGAAGCGGTGTGATGAACCGCCTGGTCAGGTTTTACCAATTGTTGCGGCAAGCCTCTGTAGAATGGCGACCATTGCACCTGATGAGAAAAGAATCATGTATGACTGGCTGAACGCCCTGCCCAAGGCAGAACTGCACCTGCACCTGGAAGGCTCGCTGGAACCCGAGCTGTTGTTCACCCTGGCCGAGCGCAACAAGATTGCCTTGCCATGGAACGACGTCGAAACCTTGCGCAAGGCGTATGCCTTCAACAACCTGCAGGAGTTCCTCGACCTGTATTACCGGGGTGCCGATGTGCTGCGCACGTCCCAGGATTTCTATGACCTGACCTGGGCGTACCTGCTGCGCTGCAAAGAGCAGAACGTGATTCACACCGAACCATTCTTCGACCCGCAGACCCACACCGACCGTGGCATCCCGTTCGAAGTGGTGCTCAACGGCATCGCCGCCGCGCTGAAGGATGGCGAGCAGCAACTGGGCATCACCAGTGGTTTGATCCTGAGCTTCCTGCGCCACCTGAGCGAAGACGAAGCACAGAAAACCCTCGACCAGGCGCTGCCGTTCCGCGATGCGTTCGTCGCCGTGGGCCTGGACAGCTCCGAGATGGGTCACCCGCCGAGCAAGTTCCAGCGCGTGTTCGACCGTGCCCGTCACGAAGGCTTCCTGACCGTCGCCCACGCCGGTGAAGAAGGCCCGCCCGAGTACATCTGGGAGGCCATCGACCTGCTGAAGATCCAGCGCATCGACCATGGCGTGCGCGCCATCGAAGACGAACGCCTGATGCAGCGAATCATCGACGAACAGATCCCTCTGACCGTGTGCCCGTTGTCGAACACCAAGCTTTGCGTGTTCGACCACATGTCCCAGCACAACATTCTCGACATGCTGGAGCGCGGCGTGAAAGTGACCGTGAACTCCGATGACCCGGCGTACTTCGGCGGTTATGTCACCGAGAACTTCCATGCGCTGCACACCCACCTGGGCATGACCCAGGACCAGGCCAAACGCCTGGCGCAGAACAGCCTCGATGCACGGTTGGTAAAGCCCTAAGCAACACCGCAAAACCAACTGTAGGAGCTGGCTTGCCAGCTCCTACAGATTGGGTGTTTGGCCAAAGGTTCTACAGCGCCATTTCCAGTTCGGCCTCCTTGGCAAAGCGATGTATCTCGCGCTGCCCGGAGGCTGTCACCTGCAAGGCTCGGGAGTCGTTGGGCAGGGTCAGCCACCCCGACTGCATGAACAGCTGCAACAATGCCGCGCCCAGTGAGCCGCCCAAGTGCGGGCGTCTTTCGCTCCAGTCCGGGCACGCGCAGGCCACCTTTCCGTTGTGATGAGCCAAGGCCTGGATGAACACGCCCCGTGCCGCCAACTCTGTCGCGCCCTTGAGCGTAACCGTGACCCGCTGATCAGAATGTTCGATCCAGCCTGCCTCCAGCAGTCGCTGATACAGATCTGCCGACAGGGTGCCCCCCAGGTGATCGTCACACAGCCGGGCACTCAGCAATGACGAACGCACCGCCCGGGGTTTGACCAGAGGTGCATTGCGCTTGAATACGTCCGGAATATCCTGGGGGGCGCTGGCGAAGGTCGCGCTGGCCAGTGCTTCGATTGCCGCCCCGACCTCGGGAGCGGCCAGGCGGAAGAAGCGTTTGCGGCCACGGCTTTCAACCTTCAGCAGACCTCCAGCGGACAAACGTCCCAGGTGTGCACTGGCCGAAGACGGTGACAGGCCTGCCAGCAATGCCAACTCTTCGGTTGTTCGCGCCGAACCATCCATCAAGGCCCACATCATTGCGCTGCGCTTTGGGTCAGCCAGCAATGCGGCAATCTGGCTGATGCAAGGTGCATGTTCCATGTATTCACTCCCTGTTGAATCGATTCGTCTACTGCCCAGAGAAATCTTGACCAGTAATGTGTCATCGGCCAATCCGTGGAAACTGCCATAAGCCCGACAGCGCCTTGCTCACTCATTAGCGCTGCCTGGCCGATGCTGCGAAGGCCAGAAGGGTGACCGTGCAGCCAGGCCGACTCGAACGCGGACCCGCCATTGGGGTCGACGCTACTGACATGATGAGGGAGCTAGTATATGCGGGTTGGTCGGCGGATCCTTTCCTCCGCCCGGCATAGGTGGTGATCGTTCCTGAGAGAAATTTCTCTTTTTTCGTGCGACTAATGAGCGGTATCCGAAAAGCCCGGAAATTGACTGCTCAAAAAGGCGCATCGACTGACAAGCATTTCGCGCAACAGATTCACCGGCTTACTCAATTGAGCGCGATGGGCGCACAACAGATTCAACGGTGCGCGCTCACAGAGCAGTTCCGGCATCAGCACCTTCAAGCGGCCGGCCAGCACATCGGCGCCGACATCCAGCCAGGATTTATAGGCGATCCCGGCACCGGCCACGGCCCAAAGACGCACGACATCGGCATCGTCACTGAAGCGATCGCCGCTGACGGTCAGGCTGACTTCGCGCTTGCCGTCGTGAAAACTCCAGTGATCGTGGACCCTGCTGCCGAGCATGTACAAAAGGCAATTGTGCTGTGCCAGTTGCTCCAGATGCCGAGGTTCGCCATGGCGAGCCAGATAGCCGGGAGCGGCGCACAACACCCGGCGGTTCTGCGGGGCGATGGGCAGCGCCACCAGGCTGGAGTCCTCCGGTTCACCGTAGCGCAGGGCAACGTCTACCGGTTGGCGAAACAGGTCGGCGATGCGGTCCCCCAGCAGCAGGCGCACGGTCAGTTTCGGATGCTCGCGCTGAAACTCGTCAAGCCAGGGCAGCAGCAGATTGCGGCCAAAGTCCGATGGCGCCGACAGTTGCAGAACCCCGCTGACCTGGTCCTGACCACTGGCCAGCAATCGCCGGCCCTCGTCGAGATTGCTCAGGGCCGCGCGGGCGTATTCGAGGAAGCCCTCGCCTTCGGCGGTCAGGCGCAGGCTGCGGGTCGAACGGGCCAATAGACGGGCGCCGAGTTGCTGTTCAATGCGCTTTAGCGCTGCACTGGCCACCGCCGCCGACATGTCCATGCCACGCGCGGCGGCCGACAGACTGCCCAGGTCTGCCGCCCGGACAAACAACTGCAAGTCATCGAAACGCAGCATCAGGCCACCGATTATCAAAAAAACATTGAAAGAGACTGCTCTTTTAGCCGGTTTTATCTTCAGGAGAAATAGCCAATCATCCTCCCCATCGAATCTCTTCTTTATTAGTGTTCAGGAGTCGCCCATGAAAGCCATTGCCTACTACGCCTCGTTGCCGATCAGTGACGACAACGCGCTGCAAGACATCGAACTGCCGGAACCGGTTGCCGGCCCCCGCGACTTGCTGGTGGAAGTCAAAGCCATCTCGGTCAACCCGGTGGATACCAAGGTACGCCAGAACGTCCAGCCCGAAGGCGGCGCGGCCAAGGTGTTGGGTTGGGACGTGGCCGGTGTGGTCAAGGCCGTGGGCAGTGAGGTGACGCTATTCAAGGTCGGCGACAAGGTGTTTTACGCCGGCTCCATCGCGCGGGCCGGCGGCAACAGCGAGTTGCATGTAGTGGACGAGCGCATCGTCGGCCACATGCCCAAGACCCTGGGTTTCGCCGAAGCAGCGGCCCTGCCCCTCACCGCGATCACGGCGTGGGAACTGTTGTTCGAACGCCTGCAAGTACGCGAAGGCAAAACCGATGAAGGCCAGAGCCTGTTGATCGTCGGCGCCGCGGGTGGCGTGGGTTCGATTCTCACGCAACTGGCCAAACAGCTCACCGGTCTCAAAGTCATCGGCAGCGCTTCGCGTGCACAAACCCAAAGCTGGGTGAAGGAACTGGGTGCCGACCTGGTGATCGACCATGGCCAGCCACTGAGCGAAGCACTCAAGCGTGCCGGTGTGGATCAGGTCACCCACGTCGCCAGTCTGACCCAGACCGACCAGCACCTGGACCAACTGGTCGAGGCGTTGGCCCCCCAAGGCAAGCTGGCGCTGATCGATGACCCCAAGTCGCTGGACGTGACCAAGCTCAAGCGCAAGAGCCTGTCCCTGCACTGGGAGTTCATGTACACCCGCTCGCTGTTTGAAACCGCGGACATGATCGAGCAGCACAACCTGCTCAACCGCGTCGCCGGGCTGATCGACGCCGGGACCCTCAAAACCACGGTGGGCGAACACTTCGGCACGATCAATGCCGGCAATCTGCGCCGTGCCCATGCCCTGTTGGAAAGCGGCAAAGCCAAGGGCAAGATTGTGCTTGAAGGCTTCTGAAGCGCTGAAAAACCTTCGCTGACTTCATGTTTTCCATCGGCGACCGGGTAGTTCCGGTCGCCGACAATCCCTGCCGGCACCCACGAAAATTTGTGTTTTTTTTAGTTACAAACCGTCAGTCCGACAGTTGACCCTTGTCACAATCGTGCTCGTATTCAGGACTACAATCGAATCTCCTGCGAGGCAGGCTTTTGCGTAACGTCTTTTACGAGACATCTTTTACAAAAGGAGTTCAGCTATGAAGATCCTGATAAAAGAACTGGCAAAGTCCCAGTGGCAAGTTCGCTTGGACCAACATGCTGTGACGTTTCGCAGCGAAGCAGAAGCTCGCGCCTTCACGCGCACCCTCGAAGCCCGCATCCAGGCCCCTCACCCGATTCCCATCCTCCAATCGCAGCGTGCTGCCGGCTGATTCCGGCTTCAAACCTGGGCTTGCGCCAGCGCCCGGGCATTTTGCAAACGCCGGGTGAGCATTGCTGCACTCACCACCAGAATTCCACACAGGCTGATGACCATGGCCATCGGCACGGCGCTGCCGTCGTGCAGCACGCCCACCAGCGCAGAGGCACCGGCAGCCACGCTGAATTGCAGGCAACCGAGTAGCGCCGATGCGCTGCCGGCCCGTGCGCCCTGCCCGTTCATCGCACAGGCCGCGGCGTTGGGACTGATGCAACCGAGGCTGGCGATACAGATGAACAAGGGGATCAGCAGCGGCCACAGTTGTGCCGGGTGCAGAGCGCTGACAGCGAGCAGGGTCAAACCGGCTGCCAGATAAACCCACACCGCGCGCGCCAGCAAGAACGTCGGGCCACGTTTGGCCAGTAACCGCGCATTGACCTGCGCCACCAGGATGAAGCCCGCCGCATTGACGCCGAACAGCCAGCCGAAATGCTCGGCCGCCACGCCGTAGAGCTTGATGAAGATGAAGGGTGAACCGGCGATGTAGGCAAACATCCCGGCGATGGCGATGCCGCCGGTCAAGGCATGGCCAAGAAATATTGGGTCGGCCAGCAACCGGCCGTACTGACGCAGCGCACCCGACAGCGGTTGACGCGGCATGTGGGCCGGCATGCTTTCCGGTAGTCCCATCGCAACCGCCAG
The DNA here is from genome assembly GCF_019956575.1 of Pseudomonas sp. A-R-19. Lineage (NCBI taxonomy): Bacteria > Pseudomonadati > Pseudomonadota > Gammaproteobacteria > Pseudomonadales > Pseudomonadaceae > Pseudomonas > Pseudomonas sp. A-R-19. Next base: position 1,371 of record NZ_JAHBDR010000102.1, on the reverse strand, counting down.
CCCCGCCAGCGCACTGAAACCGGTCAAGGCCAGGAAGATCGACTGCCAGCCCGTCGTGTTGACCAACAATCCACCCAGCAATGGCGCGAGGATCGGGGCAAGCCCCATCACCAGCATCAACTGCGAAAAGACTTTTGCCGAACCGACTGCATCACACTTGTCGCTGACCACCGCCCGGGAAATCACCATCCCCGCACAGCCGCCCAACGCCTGGATGAAACGCGCGCCGATCAGCCATTCCAGGTTCGGCGCATAGGCGCACGCCACGGAGGCAAGGGTGAACAGGCCGACACCGGCGAGCAACGGAACGCGTCGCCCGAAACGATCCGCCACCGGGCCATAAAGCAGCTGGCCGATGGACAGGCCGAGGAAGTAAGCCGCCAACGTCATCTGGACGTGATTTTCATCCGTCCCGAATGCCTGAGCCATGGCCGGGAAGGCCGGCAGGTAGAAATCGATCGCCAGCGGACCGAAAGCGCTCAAGGCGCCGAGAATCAGAATGATACGGAAGTTCATCAGGCATCCAGTGAGGCAGTAGTCGGCAGGCCGACAGTCTAGCCGCGCATGGACGCCTTGAACATTCCGGTAGCTCGCTAACTATCAAATTCAGGCCAGTTTGACGCCGTAACCCTCTTCGCTGATCGCCTCGATAACCTGCTCGGCGGTCAGCGCACTTTCGACGCCGACCTCCCTCGCCGCCAGATCGACCCGCACACTCGCCGCCGGGTCCTTGGCCTGGACCGCCTGGGTGATGGCCTTGACGCAGTGGCCACAAGACATGCCTTCAACGTTGAACACTTGCATGGGATAGCTCCTTTTCCGAGGGTTGAACCCAGTTTCGAGCTTGCCACCGTGGCAAGGTCAAGTTCTGAAGTTAACTGCCGGGCTGGCAATCGACGCCGGGCTCGGCCAAGCTGCGTCCATCAATGACTCGAACTCAGGAGACTCAGCGATGCGCTGGTCAGTTTTCAGCCTGTTTGGCTTTCTCAGCCTTTTCGCCGCCGTGCCTTCGGTCAACGCCACCGGTCAGGATTATGGCGTGCTGATCATTTCTCGCGAGCGCCTGGAAGTCGCGACCAGTTGCGAAATCGGTGTGTACATCCAGGATCAGCTGGCGGCACGGTTATTTCAGGAACAGAGCACCTCGTTCAACCTGCCGCCGGGCATCGTCTCGCTGCGCCTCAAACTGCTGCCGGGCCAGGCACCGGGTTGCAACCCGGGCATGCTCGCGCCGGGGTCGCAGGACATCCAGCTCAAGGCCGGGGATGTGCTCAAGTACCGGATCGCGATGACACAGGAAGGGATGTACCTGAAACGCGCCGGCCTCGGCTACTGACACAGATCCCTGTGGGAGCGGGCTTGCTCGCGAAG
>NZ_JAHBDR010000101.1:0-25686 GCF_019956575.1 Pseudomonas sp. A-R-19 | reverse complement strand
CCCCCATCCTTGGCCTGAGCACTGGATACCCCGGACAAGCTGTCCGGAATCAATACGGTAGACGCCGACAGAACCGCGCCAATAGCTACTGCTAGTAAAAGCTTATTGATGTGCATGTCGTTCTCCGTCTTTTTTATTCAGATTGGAACGTTGATTAACGGTGCAACGTGCTGCTTTTTTTTGGCTTTCTCTGGTTTGGAGATCATTTCATTTTCGACCAGGACGCGGTCTCTGTAGGAGCTGGCTTGCCAGCGATGGTCGTTAACGATAACGCGTGTGAACCGAATAAACGCGGCGCACTTGAGTCCATCGCCGGCAAGCCGGCTCCTACAGGTATTGCGTTATCGGTGTTTCCCGGGATTGCGTGAAGAACCTTTTTTTTTCCCGTGGGAACTTGATAAACACCTCGGCGGACCGATTTATTCAGTCGGTTGTTGAAAACAATGCAACGTGCAGCACGACCCCGTTGCAAAGGGTCAGTGAATGCTCGAGGCCAGTTCGAAAATCGGGATGTACATCAGGATCACGATCACCCCGATCAACAGGCCGATAAAGGTCATGAGCAGGGGTTCGAACAGCCGTACGAACCATTCGATCCAGCGACTGATTTCTTCGTCGTAGAAGTCGGCGCTGCGCTCCATCATCTGCCCGAGGTTGCCGGACTGTTCACCGGCGCGCAGCAGGCGCAGGGACACGGGGGTCACCAGGTGATTGAGTTCCAGCGCGGTCGATAGCGATTGCCCTTCGCGCACCCGTTCGCAGGCCTGGTCCAGCCGGCTGCGGGAGGCGACGGTGAGCAGGTTGCGCACCATGCCCATGGCGGTGACGAGGGGAATGCCGCCTTGCAGCAAAATTCCCAGGGAACGGTAGAAGCGCGCCAGCTCATACATGAAGATGCGCTGGTGCACGGCGGGGAGTTTTTCGATCACACGGTCCAGCCCCCGACGAAAGGCCGGTTGGCGCTGGAGCAGGGTGAGGGCGACGATGATGGCCAGCAAGCCGCCGAAGAACTCGCCTTGATGGGTGTGAAGGAACATGCCGCTGCTCATCAGGATCTGCGACAACCAGGGCAGGTTCGACCCCAGCCCTTCGAACACCAGGCTGAAGCGCGGTACGACGTAGCCCATCAGGAACAACACCACGCCGCCTCCCACAACCAGCAACAGCATGGGGTAGATCGACGCGCTGATGATCTTCTGGCGAACCTCGTCCATGCGCTGTCGGTAGCTGACATAGCGGCCCAGGGCATCACCCACGGCGCCGGTCTTCTCACTGGACTGCACCAGCGCCACGTACAAAGGCGGGAACACCGCCGACATCTGGCCCAGGGCCTGGGAAAACGATTTGCCCTCGTACAGCAAGCGCACCAGTTCGCTCAGGGTTTTGCGGGCTTGTGGCGCGTTTTCCTTTTCCGCCAGGCTTTCCAGCGCATCGATCAACGGCAGGCCGGCGTTGAGCAAGGTGGTCAGTTCCTGGCTGAACAACACCAGGTTGAACGTCTCGCGCTTGTGCATGCGCAACGCGCGCCAATGGCGCTCGGCGTGCAGGCTGACTACCCGCAGGCCCTGGTCTTCGGCGATGCGCCTGGCTTCGCTGTGCCCCGGCGCATCGACGGTCATTGAGATGACACCGGCCTTGCCGACGGCTTTGAGATGAAAGCGCATGGTCGCCATTCCCGTCAGTTCCAGTTGGTGACTTCGGCGTTCTCGCCTTCGCCGCCGGGTTGGCCATCCTTGCCCATGGACAACAGGTCGTACTCGCTGTTTTCACCGGGATAGCGATAGGCGTAGTTGCGGCCCCAAGGGTCTTGCGGGAGTTTTTTCTGCAGGTACGGGCCGGTCCAGCGCGGTTCGTCGGCGGGGGCCGTGACCAGCGCCTGCAAGCCTTGTTCGGTGGACGGGTAGTGGCCAACTTCCAGGCGGTAAAGGTCCAGGGCTTTGCTCAAGCCTTCTATTTGCGCCTTGGCCACTTTCACTTCGGAACGGCCCAGTTGGGCGAAATACTTCGGTGCCACGATGCCGGCCAACAGCCCCAGCACCACCAGCACCACCAACAGTTCGAGCAGGGTGAACCCGCTTTGGGTTCGCCGGGCATTACGCAGATGCTGATTCATGATGACCTCATACAGTCGATAGCGGTTGCCATGTAGTTGCCATATAGCTGCATGCAATTGCCATGCTCACCTCTGGTGATCCTTCTGCACCCCGCGTACTACGGGCCTTCCCACTTACGGCACAGTGCTTGCGTATGGCTGTTGCACGACTGGCCATTGGGGCAATACCCCCATTTTTCGGGGCCGGGAAGGGGAGGTATAACAATGAAATCACTCACCACCGGGTTGCTGGGTCTGCTTGTGTTGACCGGCGCCGCACAGGCCGATGTGTTTGTTTCCGTGGATGCCAATGGCAGCTACGTCCTGTCCAATGTCCACCGCCCCGGACGCCACTATGAACGGGTGATCCACGAGCCCGAAGCGGCGGTGGTCAGCCTCGATCAGCAACCGCAGATGATCGCCGCGCAACCCTACGCCGAGCTGGTGTCGGCGGCGGCCACGGCCAACGAACTGCCGGCGGCGCTGCTGCACGCCGTGATCAAGACCGAATCGAGCTACAACGCCCACGCTACCTCCCCCCGGGGCGCTCGCGGACTGATGCAGTTGATGCCCGACACCGCCCGCGAAATGGGCGTGACCAACGCCTACGACCCCAAGGCCAACATCCAGGGCGGCGCCCGCTATCTCAAGCGCCTGATGACGATGTTCGACAACGATATTCGCCTCGCCGTGGCGGCCTACAACGCCGGACCGCAAGCGGTGCTCAGTCGCGGCAACGTGGTCCCGCCGTTCGCCGAAACCCAGCGTTATGTGCCCAACGTGCTGAACCAGTATCGGCGTTTGCAGGGCTTGGCCGCGGACGCTCCGCTGTGATCGCAGCCCTGGGGCCGGTTTCCCCAATAGTGGGGAAAAGTGGACCCGGCGAGAAAGTGGGGGGATTGGGTGGGGAATATCCCCCGGTGTATTAAGTCGTGATTATAACTTAATGATTAATAACGTAATTTTTTGTGGCATGCGGATTGCTCTCGACGATTTGTCTTGAATCGTTTCCTGAAAACCCGCATCGAGGCCCGAGACTATGATCGGCATATCCCACGCCCCGTCCTTGATTAATTTGCTGTTGTTGGTGACGTCGATGCTCGGCATCGAGATTGCCAGCGCAGCTGGTCGTTGTGAGCGCACCCTGGTGGCCAACGTCGTGGCGTTCGATCAGCCGCTGATGTTCAACCGCCTGGGTGCGCAAAACGTCAACGGCATGATGTTCGCCCTGCGTCGCGATGTGGTCGATGACCATGACATTTCCCTCGCCCAAGGCGGCGCGGCAGTGCCGGGCAAGGTTTCCCTGCGGCCCGACAAGCGTCCGCGTCCGCTGGTGTTGCGAGTGGCCGCCGGCGATTGCCTGACCATCAATCTGCAGAACCTGCTGGCCTATCAGGCCAACCCGGGCAGTCATGACGGGTTTGAGCAGGAGGGCGAGGAGGACGAGGGCGGCCAGACCGGCAACGCCGAAGGTTTCAAGGCCGATGAGCAGGTGGCTGACCGTCATGTCGGTTTTCAGGTCAACGGCCTGCAGGCCGTCAACAGCATCGATGACATCGCCTCCTATACCGGGCGCAACGGCAACAGCCTCGTCGCTCCTGGCGGCAGCCGTTCCTATACGTTGTTCGCCGAGCGTGAAGGCGCGTTCGATGTCAGCAGCCGTGGCGCGACCTTCGGTGGCGAGGGCGGTGCGGGCAACAACGCCAATGGGCTGTTCGCCCAGGTGGTGGTCGTGCCCAAGGGCGGTCGTACTTACCGCAATACCCTGACCGAAGAAGAAATGCGCCTGGCCAGCAGCGGACGTACGCCAGCCGGCCAGCCAATCGTCGATTACCAGGCGCGCTACCCGCAACGCCAGCCGTGGATTCGCGAAGGCAAGGCCGGTGCGCCGATCATCAACATGGTGGACGGCAGTGAGATCATTTCCAGCGAAAGCGATGCGATCGTGATGGGCAGCAATGCCGACGGCAGCTTCCCGACTTCGACCTATCCGCTGGAAGCCATGGGCAAACGCAATCCGGCGTTGCCGAACCGGCTGGAACCGTTCCGTGATTTCGCCGCGCAGTTCCAGGATGAAACCGCCGTCACCCAAGCCTTCCCGGCGTACTTTGCCGACCCGGTGATGGGCCATGTGCTGGAGCCGACCCGCGACTCGTTCATGATCAACTACGGCTCCGGCGGCATGGGCGCCGAGGTGGTCGCCAACCGCCTGGGCGTGGGGCCGATGCACGATTGCCTGTCCTGCGCCTATGAAGAGTTTTTCCTGAGCTCGCACACCGTGGGCGACGTGGCGATGCTGGTGGACGTACCGGCCAACGCCGGCCTGGAAAACATTCGCCCCGGCGAAGTGCCGCGTGCCGATCAGGTCGGGGTCAAGGCGACCATGGCGCTGTATCCGTCGGAGCCGTCCAACGTCAATCACAGCTACATCGGCGACTTCGTCAAATTCCGCAACACCCACAACGGCTATGAACACCACATCTTCCATCTGCACGGGCATCAATGGCTGTACAACCCGAACGATGACAACACCGATTACCTGGACGCCCAGGGCATTGGCCCGGGTGCCGGCTACACCTATGAAATCGCCAACGGCGGTTCGGGCAACCGTAACCGGGTAGCGGGCGATGCGATCTATCACTGCCACTTCTACCCGCACTTCGCCCAAGGCATGTGGGCCATGTGGCGGGTGCACGATGTGTTTGAAGAAGGCACCCGGCTCGAAGTGTCCCAGCAGGGTGACGACGGCTTCCACAAGAAGCCCTATGCGCTGCGCAGCGGTAAACCGGCGACGGGCGCGCGGGCCTTGCCCGATGGCGAAATCATCGCCGGTACGCCGATCCCGGCGGTCGTGCCGCTGCCTGGCAAAGCCATGGCGCCAATGCCGGGCAAGGTCGCCGTGGTGCCGAAAATCGGCCAGACCCTGGTGGCCGCGGGCGATGATGGTGATGATGACCACGGCGGCGGCAATGGCGGTGTCCAGGCCATCGGTTCGCTGGCGCTGGTCGATCGCAGCGAAGCCAACCGCAACGCCGACGGCAGCCTGAAAAACCCCGGTTTCCCATTCTGGATCGGCGGCATGGAAAGTTCGGTCGGCCAACGCCCGCCAACCCCACCGCTGGACATGCTCGACGCCGCCAAGGCCCAGGCCCTGAAAACCAGCGGCAATGGCCTGTGGGCCAACCTCGACCCGAACCAGTCCGGTGGCTGGGACGGTGGTCTGGGGCGCCATGCGCTGGACGGCGTGTCTGCCGGTGGCGAGGCGCACACGGTGACCACCTCGCTGGACTTCTCCAAGGAAGTGAAGCGCGCCAAACCGATTTACCTGCCGGAAGAGGGCACCGAAGTCGAACAGGCGGCCATGGCCTTCCACGCCAAGAAGGAGCACCCAAGCTTTGCCGTGCTGCCGGGCAAACAGGTGGTGGCGCGCAACTTCCGCACCAACGGTGCCTTGCCGATTGCCGGTGCGCCGTTCTACGAACCGTGCATGGATGATCGGGCCAAACGCCTGACCAGCAGCGCCGGCAGCGGTGAATTCAATAGCGGTGAGCGCATCGACGGGATGTCCTTCACCGGCTCCTCGACCTTCACCGCCGACCGTCCGCGCATCTACAAGGCGGCCAACATCCAGTTCGACGCGGTGTACAACAAGGTCGGCTACCACTTCCCGCAGGCGCGCATCCTGGCGTTGTGGGAAGACGCCTGGCCGGTGATCACCAAGCAGCGTCCGCCAGAGCCGCTGGTGATGCGCATGAACACCTTCGACTGCGTGCAATACCAGCAAACCAACCTGGTGCCGGCCACCTATGAGATGGACGACTATCAGGTGCGCACCCCGACCGACGTGATCGGCCAGCACATTCACCTGCCGAAGTGGGACCTGACCTCGGCGGACGGTTCTTCCAACGGCTGGAACTACGAAGACGGCGTGCTTTCCCCGGGCGCCGTGGTGGAACGCATCCATGCCATCCGCGCGTTCAATCAGTGCGAAGGCGCCGACCCGCGTGACGGCACGCCGGCCTGCCCGAAAGCCAAGAACCATCCGTTCTTTGGTCAATATGGCCGGGCGGACTGGATGGGCGCGCGCACGGCGATGCAGCGCTGGTTCATTGACCCGGTGATCAACACCAAGGGGGTCGACCGTGGCCTGGGGACCATCTTCACCCACGACCACCTCGGCCCATCGACTCACCAACAGATTGGCCTGTACGCCACCGTACTGGCCGAACCGGCCGGGTCCACCTGGTTCCACGCCGAAACCGGCGAGCCGTTGTACAGCGGCGCGCGCGCTGACGGCGGGCCGACCTCCTGGCAAGCGGTGATCTCTACCGGTGACCTGGACGGTGACGGCAAGAACGACAGCTTCCGTGAGTTCTTCCTGGAATACAGCGACTTCCAGCACGCTTACGAAGCCGGCGTGTACGTAGGCGCCGGCCCCAATGGCGTGCCCAATCCACAGGCGTTCCCGGCGACGGCCGACAGCTTCCGCTACGCGATCAACCCGCCGGTGCGCAACAACGCCGGCAACCTGCTCGAGGCGGTGGTCGAGGCCCGTGGCGGCATCAAGCCGGGCTGCCCGACCCGACCATGCCCGCAAGCGATCTCGGTGGATGACCCCGGCATGTTCGTGGTCAATTACCGCAACGAACCCCTGGGCCTGCGGGTGTTCGACCCGAACAAGGTCGGCCCCGACGGCAAGCGCGGCATGCAGGCCGACGGCCTCGGTGGCGATCTGTCGTTCGCCATGCAAAGCCGCACCGACCGTGCGATCGCGGCAATGAACCTGGCGCCCAACCTGGTGACGTCGGCCACCGGCCCGACTGGCGGCACCACGCTGTTCCCGCCGCACATCAACCGTGGCGGTGCAGAACCGGGTGATCCGTTCACACCGATGCTGCGCACCTACACCGGCGACAATGTACGGTTGCGGGTGCATGCCGGCGGCCATGAAGAAGAGCACAACGTCACCCTGCACGGTGTGAAGTGGCTGCAAAGCGGCACCGGCTACGGCAACAGCTCCAACTCGGGCTGGCGCGCTTCGCAAATGGTCGGGATTTCCGAGCAGATGGGCTTCATTGCGCCGCTGTCGATGCTCTCCAGTTCCGCGGCGAGCACCGGTGATTACCTGTACTCGATGGACGCCTCGATTGAAGGCTACTGGAACGGTATCTGGGGCGTGATGCGCAACTACACCGCGCAACGCAACGATCTGTTCGCGCTGCCGAACAACACGAAACCGGCGGGCATGCGCAACACCGTGGCGTTCGAGGGCACCTGCCCACGGATCAGCGCCAACCCGAACGGCATCGGCACAAGGCCGACCGTGCAGCGCAACTACGAGGTGGTGGCGGCGCTGGCCAATGACATCCTGAGCAACCCGCTGGGCTTGTCGATCGGTGACCCGGAGGGGCTCGGCCAGCATGTCGGCGGGCCGCTGAATCCGGCGGGCGGCACCTTGGTGTTCAACTCGCGGACCGTGAGTATTCCGCGGGTGACGGTGACCGATCCCGAGGACGGCGAAACCATCACCATCGGTGGCCAGAGCGGGCCGATCCATGACCCGACCGCGATCCTGTACGTGCGCAAGACCGACCTTGATCCGACCACCGGCAAGCTCAAGCCGGGCGTACCTGTCGAGCCGCTGGTACTGCGCGCAGCGGCCGGGGACTGCATCAATATCACCCTGGAGAACCGCCTGCCGAGCGTGATGCCGGACCTGGCCCAGACCGCGATCCTGCAAGGGCTGGTCAAGCGTGACCGGCATAACAGTAACGGCTCGACCACCTTCAACAACAACCTGCTGCGGCCTTCCAGCCATGTCGGCCTGCATGCGCAATTGCTGGCCTACGACATCACCAAGTCCGACGGCGCCAACGTCGGCGCCAACCCGATCCAGACCGTGCCACCACGGGTTGGCAACACCGGCGCGTACCCGACCAAAACCTACCAGTATTACGCCGGGCACCTGGAGCGTGAAGGCAAGCCGATCACTCAACTGGGTCGCAACGTCGACAACATCAACGCCACGGCGGTGGAGTTCGGTGGGTTGAATTTCACCCCGGCGGATGTGATCAAGCAGCCGCAGAAAGGCCTTGGCGGAGCGATGAGTGTGCTGCCGGCGGGCTCTACCTGGGTCGAGGATGCCAAGCGTGCCTCGGCCACGGTCACGGCGACGGGGCAGACGGTTTACCGCGACTTTGCGATGGTCTGGCAGCGTGCCTTGAACCTGCGTTGGGCGGGTGGGCGGCCGGTGGAAGGCATCGCCTCGGAAGGCATGGGGGTGCCGAATGATCCGAAGGACAACGCCGGCATGGCCATCAACTACAAGACCGAGCCCATGTGGTACCGCTTCGGCCTCGCTCCGGATGCGCCGTTCGGCCGGGCCGACGGTGCCGGCTACGGCGACGTGCCCAACGCCCACATGGCCTACAGCAACGCGTTGGTGGGCGGTGATCCGCAAACACCGGTGTTCTACGTGAAACCGGGGCAACCGTTCCGTACCCATGTGCTGATGCCTACCGGCGGCAGTCGTGGCGCGACCTTCCAGCTCGACGGTCACCTCTGGTCGGTCAACCCGTACCTGTCGGAGAAGAGCGATACCGATGGCTATCCGATGGGCGCCCCGGGCGTTGGTTCGGTGCGGTTCGGCTTGAACCCGATGTCGATGTACATCGGCGCCCGCGAAAGCGTACTGCCGGCCGCGCACTTCAGCGCCATGCACCCGAGCGCTGGCGGCGTCAACGGGATTGCGGGGGATTACCTGTACCGCGACAACGCGTCCTTCGGCAATGCCGCCGGTTTCTGGGGCTTGCTGCGGGTCACGAATGAACCGGCGCCGACAACGGCACCGACACCGTAGTTGCGGTGATGGAAGGGTGGGATCACTCCACCCCTTGTGGGAGCGAGCCTTTGTGGCGAGGGGGCTTGCCCCCGTTGGGCTGCAAAGCAGCCCCTCAACACTTTTACGACTGCTTCGCAGCCGGACGGGGGCAAGCCCCCTCGCCACAAAGGTTTCTACAAGGGACAGGCAGATTCGGAAGAGGAGTTTTGACATGGACAGGACCATCAAATTCATTGGCAGTGCGCTGATCCTCGGGATGGCGCTGATCTGGCTCGGCGTGTGGCGAACCGCACCGGCGAGCATGCTCAGACACCGTAGGAAAGGACAGTAATGCAACACCTGTGGGAGCGGGCTTGTGTGGCGAGGGGGCTTGCCCCCGTTCGACTGCGAAGCAGTCGTAAAAGCGGTACATGCGGTGAGTCTGGTGGATGCAATTGTGGATCGAGGGGGCAGCTGCGCAGCCCAACGGGGGCAAGCCCCCTCGCCACATGAGTGACCAAAAGGGACAGGTAGGATCTGAAGAGGGGTTGCAACATGGACAGGACCATCAAAATCGTTGGCAGTGCGCTGATCCTCGGGATGGCGCTGATCTGGCTCGGCGTGTGGCGAACCGCACCGGCGAGCATGCTCAGCGAGGTTGCATTGCCCGACACCTGGAGCAACCGGACGCTGGAGCGTGACGGGGTTTCGGTGGTCTTTGATGTGAAGCCGTTGGCCGAGGACGGCGTGTTGCGCGAGGGCGGTTTTGCCGATGTGCAGTTTCGGGTCACGGACAAGACCTCGGGTCAACCCATGTCTGGCGTGGCGCCGGGTGCCTGGCTCGACCCGGAGGCCGTCGCCGCCGACCAGGCCCAGGGTCGCGACAAGAGCTGCAAGTCGCGGGTCGGGGTGTTCCTGAAGTCGAGTATCGGCGCGCGTCCCATGCTCGACCTCAATAGTTACTTCCTGCTGGTGATGAGCCGTGATGCCAGCGTCTCGGTGGTCGACCCGTCGGTGTCCGTCGGCGGCATCACCAGCACCCTGGCGCGGATCGATCTGAAACAGCCGCCGATGGACTGGGTGACGCCCAAAGACAACAAACGGGTGTTTGTCTCGATGCCCACTGCCGGCGAAGTGGCGGTGATCGACAGTGAACAGTTCAAGCTGATCGACTCGGTGGCGGCCGGCAGCAATCCGGTACGCGTGGCCCTGCAACCGGACGAACGTCTGCTGTGGGTCGGCAACAATGCTGCAAAGGACGGGCAATCCGGGGTCACGGTGATCAACACTGCCAGCCTCAAACCCCTCAAGCACCTGGCCACCGGGGCCGGGCACCACGAAATCGCGTTCAGCAAGGACAGCCGCTTCGCCTATGTCACCAACCGCGACGACGGCACCCTGAGCATCGTCGACATCGCCAGCCTGAGCATCAGCAAACAACTCAAGACCGGTTCGCACCCGTTGTCCGTGATGTATTCACCGCTGTCCGGTGCCGCTTATGTGGCCGATGGCAAGGACGGCACGGTGACTGTGGTCGACGGCAACAGCCAGTCGGTGCGCCGGGTGATCAAGCTCAAACAGGGGCTGGGTCCGATGGGGTTCAGCGCCGACGGTCGTTTTGGCATCGTGCTCAATACCCTGGAGAACCAGGCCGCGGTGATCGACACCGCCAACGACGCGCTGATCCATGAGCTGAACGTCTCCGCCGAGCCCTATCAAGTGGTGTTCACCAAGGCCTATGCCTATGTGCGCGGGCTGGCTTCAGCGAAAGTCACGATGATCAACCTGGCGTCCCTCGGCGAGGGCCGCGCGCCGATCATCCAGGGTTTCGAGGCTGGCACCCAGGCACCGCGGATGGCCGGTGACCTGCCGCTGGCGTCGAGCCTGGCGGTATCGCGGGACGATAACGCGGTGTTCGTGGTCAACCCGGTGGACAACACCACCTACTTCTACGCCGAAGGCATGAACGCACCGATGTCCGGTTACCCCAATCGCGGACAGGTGGCGCGGGCGGCGCTGGTCATTGACCGCAGCCTGCGGGAAATCGAACCCGGGCTGTACAGCTCGCGGGTCAAGCTGCCGGCGGCGGGGCGTTTCGACGTGGCGTTCCTGCTCAACCAGCCGAACATCATCCACTGCTTCAGCACCCTGGTAGAGGCCGACAAAAAGCTCGACCGGCAGCGTGGGGTGCCCAAGGTGGAGTTCATGCTCGACAAGTTCACCGCTGACCTCGGCAGCCCGTACGTGGTGCGCTTCCGCATCGTCGAGGGCAAGCAGAAGGCACAGCGCAGCGGGGTCAAGGATGTTCAGGTGCGCTACTTCCGCGCCCCGACTTCGCGACCACAGGAGGTCGCCGCCCTGGAAGTCGCCAACGGTGTCTATGAAGCCCCGGTGACCCTCGACCAGGACGGTGCCTGGTATCTGCACGTGCGGGCGGCGTCCCTCGGCTCCAGCTTCGATGACAAGACCTTTGCCAGCGTTCGGGTGATACCCGGCGATACCCAGTAAGAGGAAACTGACATGAACCGATTTGCACATCGCGGCCTGCTGACGTTCTGCCTCTTGGCCATCGGTATCGGCCAGGCGCTGGCCCACTCGACGGACGAGCATGGCGGGCACGACATGACGAGCAAAAAGGCCAGCCCGGAGACCGCCCGGATCAAGTTTGCCGACGTGGCCCTGCTGGACCAGGACGGCAAGGTCGTCAGCCTGGAAAAGGACCTGGTAAGCAACAAGATCGTGGTCATGGGCTTCATCTACACCAGCTGCACCACGGTCTGTCCGGTGGTGTCCTCGATCATGGGCAAGGTGCAGAAACAGCTCGGCGCGCGGGTCGGCACCGAGGTGCAACTGGTGTCGATCAGCATCGACCCGCAGCGCGACGATCCCAAGCGCCTGAACGACTACGCCCGCACTTTCCAGCAAGGGCCGGGCTGGAGCTGGCTGACCGGTTCGCCGCAGTCAGTCAATGCCACCCTCAAGGGCCTGGGCGCCTACAGCGGTGACTTCAAGAACCACTCGCCGCTGATTCTGGTGGGGGACGGCAATAACCGCTTCTGGACCCGCTACTACGGATTCACCGACCCGACGGAGCTGGCCCGGGCCGTCGAGAAGCTCAGTGGTGAACGCAATACCCACGCCAAGCACACCGCCATCGCCATGGAGCAGCAGCCATGAGAGCCATCGACTGGATCGCCCTGAGCGTCTGTTTCTGCATTTTCAGTTCAATGGCGTTTGCCCATGAAGAGCATCAACAGAGCGCGCCTGCGGTGGCCGCCGCGCAACCGTCCACCGGTACCCACGACGCGCAAACCTGGTTCACCGACACGCCGTTGCAGGACCAGAACGGCAACACGCTGCGCTTCTACAGCGACGCATTGAAGGACCGTGTGGTGCTGCTCAATGTGATTTTCACCAGTTGCAACGATGCTTGCCCGTTGATTACCCGCAAGCTCAAGGAAGTACGTGAAGTGCTCGGCGACAAGGCCGACGGCATCACCTTTATCTCCCTTACCAGTGATCCGCTGCGGGACTCCCCGGCGGTACTCAAGGCTTACACCTTGAAACAGGGCGTCGATGGGCCCCACTGGCTTTTCCTTACCGGCGACAAGGTGCAAATGGACCTTGTCTTGGGGCGCATCGGTCAGATCGTGCCCACCCCCGAGCAGCACTCCACCCAGTTGATCGTCGGAGACGTGGCGAACAAACGCTGGAGCAAAATCCGTCCCGATGCCCCGGCCGCCGCCATTGCCCAGCGCTTGCAGCTGCTGACAATGCCCGTGGCGGAGCGCTGAGCCATGGCCATGAACACTGCCCTCGTCCTCGGCCTGCTGCTCTTCGGTGGCCTCACGCTCAGCGTCCAGGCGCTGCCGCTGAGCCTCAACGAAAGTGCCGGCAAGCGCTTGTACCGCGAAGGTGTGTCGGCCAGCGGCGAGCCGATCATGGCCCGGGTCGGCGCATCGAACATGCTGCTGCCGGCCACCAGCCTGCCGTGTGCCAACTGTCATGGCGAAGACGGCCTCGGGCGCCCGGAAGGTGGGGTGCGACCACCGGACCTGAGTTGGTCGCGGCTGGCCAGCAGCCATGGCCAGCAGCACATCAACGGCCGCAGTTATCCGGCCTACAGCGACAGCACCCTGGCGCGCGCGGTGCAGGAGGGGCGCGACCCCGGCAACAACCGGCTCGATCCGACGATGCCACGGTTCGTGTTGTCGATGAACGACCAACGCAACCTCACGGCGTACCTCAAGCGCCTGGCCGAAGACCGCGATCCGGGCCTGACCCCCGACAGCCTTAACCTGGGCACCTTGCTGCCGGGCACTGGGTCGTTGAGCGAGGAGGGCGCTACGGTGGCGGCGGTGCTCAAGGGCTGCGTGACGCGTATCAACGAGGCGGGCGGAATTCACGGCCGGCAGTTGCGCCTGACCATCCTCGACCCCGGTGCCGATCGCGCCAGTGCCGAACAGGCGCTGGACCGCTTGATCGATCAAGAGCAGGTGTTTGCCCTGATCGCACCGCTGGTGCCGGCATTGGACGTGGAACTCGCCGTGCGTCTGGAACGGGCCGGCATTCCCCTGATCGGGCCGCTGTCCTTGCAGGGCACGCCCCACGCCAGCCGGCAGATATTCGAGCCGCTGCCGGGGCTTCGCGAGCAATTGATCGCCCTGGCCGATTACGCCGCTGCCAGCCTGCGCGTGCTCCAGGGGCCGACGCTGATCGCCTATCCGGACGAATCCGGCCAACGCTTGGCGGCGCAGGAACTCAGCCAGTACCTGCAGGGGCACGCCTGGCAAAAGGTCAGCCTGCAAGCCTATGACGCGGCCAGGGATGATCTGCCCTTGGGGTCGCGCTCGGTGTTTTACCTGGGCAGCAGCAGCGGCTTCAGTCGTCTGGCCGAGCGCTTGCAAACGGCGGGGCAGGTGCCTTACCTGTTCGCCGCCTCGAACCAGGTCGCGGGCAACCTGATCCAGGTGCCCAGCGGATTTTCCCGGCGGGTGTTCCTGGCCTATCCGTTCGTGCCCAGTGACTGGACCCTGGCCGGGCGCCTGGCCTTGACTCAATTGCGTGAACTTCAGGGCCTGGGCGGCCAGCACGCGGTGCTGCAGGTGGGCGCGTTCAGTTCGATGATGCTGCTCAGCGAAGGCATGAAGCAGGCCGGGCGCGATGCCAGCCGCGAGAAACTGGTCAGTGCCCTGGAAGGCCTGCATGACTTTGATACCGGGCTGACGCCACTGATCAGCTTTGGTCCCGGCCGGCGCCAGGGCTTGAGCGGTGCCCATATCGTCACGGTGGATCTGCCGGACCAGCGTTTTTATCTGGTCGCCCCCTACAAACCCATTGCCGCCATGCCCTGACCGGAGGCCGATCATGAAACTCAACACTTTGCTGGTCCTGTTGACGCTCTGGGTGCCCGTGGCGTGGTGCAGCAGTGGCCCGGCCGCGGCGCGGGTCAATGGCGAGGAAATTTCCCAGCTGCGCCTGGAACGCTACTTCGCCGAATACCTGGAGGATCAGGGCCGGGCGGTAGGCAACATTCGCAATCCGAAAGCCTACAAGCAACTGCGCAAGGCCGCGCTGGATGCCTTGATCGACCGCGAACTGTTGTGGCAGGAAGCCGTCAAGCGCGGCGTGGTGATCAGTGATGCCGTGGTCAAGGACCAGGTCGACCAGACCCGTCAGGCCATGGGCGGCGCCGAGGTGTTTGCCCGGCGTCTTGAGGATGCCGGTTTCGACGAAGCCGGCTACACCGAATACACCCGCCGTGAACTGGCGGCCCGACAAGTCTTCAATGACCTCACCCAGGCCGGTGAGCCGGACGAAAAACAGGTGCGGGCGTTCTACGAAGAACACCGCGCCGAGATGAACCGGCCCGAAGAAGTGCGGGCCCGGCATATCCTGATCAAGGTAGCGCCCGGTGCTGACGCTTCCACTGTCGAGGCCGCGCGGCTACGCTTAATCGCGATGAAGGCGTCAATCGTTGCCGGTGCCGATTTCGCCAGCGTTGCGCGCAGCGGGTCCGAAGACGCGTCGGCCAGCGAAGGGGGCGACCTGGGTTATTTTCCCCGTGGACGGATGCTGCCGGAGTTCGAGGCTGCCGCGTTTACCCTGGCGCCGGGGGCTGTCAGCGAACCCGTGCGTACGTCGGTGGGCTGGCATCTGATTTTTCTGGAGAACCACATGGAGGCGACCAATGTCCCAGCAGAGCAAGGACTTGACATGGTTCGGGCTTACCTTGCCCGGCAACAACAGGTTCAAGCCCGCTTGCAGGCATTGGCGCAATTGCGCTCGCGTAATCGAATCGAACGGATTGACGATGAATAGGGGGTTCCCCAACAGTGGGGAAAAAACGTCAATGCCAATCCGATCGCTTTCCCCGTTTTTGGGGGATGGGATTGCAGTACGAATAGGCATTGTTTTTAAATTCAAGGACATGAAGACCTAAAATTACCGGCGCTCAGTCTGGCATGAAGTGTGCGTTAGTCCTCTCAGGGCACGCACTCTGCCAGGTTCAAAACCCGGACCTGCGGTTTCAAGGAGTCGACCTTGTTAAACAAAGTACTGGTTGTTGATGACGAACAGCTGCTGGCGGAAAACCTCCAGGGTTACCTGCAGGCGCAAGCACTGGAAGTCCGGATTGCTCACGACGGTGCACACGGGATCGCCGAAGCTGACGATTTCGCACCCGATGTGATGGTGTTCGATTACCGCTTGCCCGATATGGAAGGCTTTCAGGTGCTCGATGCCGTCCGCCAGAACAGGAAGTGCCATTTTGTGCTGATCACAGGGCATCCAACCGCAGAAGTTTGCGAGCGGGCCCGGCTAATGGGAGTCAGCCATATCCTGTTCAAACCGTTCCCGTTGGCGGAATTGGCCCGTGCAGTGCTTGATCTTCTGGGCAGGCGACGCGAGCCCAGAGCGGGTGTGGTAGTGAGCACTTCGGAAGGATTCGTCGAACGACGCCAGAGCAGGACCGAGAGTTTCCCGCTGCAGTTGTACGACGGAAGTTGGGTGCTTGCAGATCGCCGAAAAAACACATCGGCCTCCATGGCACCAGACGACGAACAATTGCTCGCCGGGGAGTAGTGGCGCGACAAGACGTTCCGGCCTTTGCCGAAACTGCTCGCCGCGTCGACAGGGCTCAAAGCCCCGGGCGTTGGAGAGCAAGCCATGGACCGTCTATCCCTTGCCGTAGAACCGGCGCAACCGGAATGTGTACCGACTCGTTTTACCAGTGAACAACTGGCCCAGGCCCGAGCCCTGGCCACCAGCTCCGGCGAACGGATGCTGGACGCCCTCGGGGGATTGAGCGAACTGGCGCCCATGCCGTTCATCCAGTGCCTGGGTGTGACTCTGCACTACCCGGTGCTCGACACCGACAACCTGTTCAAATCCACCCCGGTGTTCGACCGGGTGACCCTGGCCCAATGCCTCAAGCGCGAATTCATCCTGCTGCGCCATGACGATGCGGTCATCGGTGTGTTCGCCGACCCCTTCGACAGTGCCCGACTGGCCTGGATCGATGAATGCCTGCATGGTGCGCCGCTATACCTGGTGCATGCCGACGACTTGAAGGCGTACCTGGCGCGTCACGAAGAGAGCTTCCACGCGGTGGAATCGCTCAACGCCCAAGCCGAGGGCGGCACCGAAATCGATACCCTGCAAAGCCTGTCCCTGACCAGCATCAGCGAAGACTCCAGCGTGGTGGTCAAACTGGTCAACTCGACCCTGTACGACGCGCTGAAAATGCACGCCAGCGATATCCACCTTGGCACCACCGGCAGTGGCCTTGTGATCAAGTACCGGATCGATGGCGTACTCAACAACATCAGCAAGATCCAGGGCAGCGAGTTCGCCGAGCAGGTGATTTCCCGGGTCAAGGTCATGGCCGAACTGGACATCGGCGAAAAACGCGTGCCTCAGGACGGTCGTTTCAAGGTCGGTATCAGCGGTCGGCAGATCGACTTCCGGGTGTCGATCATGCCGAGCATCTTTGGCGAAGACGCGGTGCTGCGGGTACTCGACAAACAGGACCTCGCCGACAAAGTCTGTGGCGTGCAGCTGCAAGCCCTGGGCTTTGAAGAAGAAACCCTGCGCCAACTGCGCCGGCTGGCCGCCGAACCCTACGGCATGGTGCTGGTGACCGGGCCTACCGGTAGCGGCAAGACCACCACCCTGTACGCGATGATCACCGAGATCAACCACGGCGTGGACAAGATCATCACCATTGAAGACCCGGTGGAGTATCAACTGCCGGGCGTGCTGCAAATCCCCGTCAACGAGAAGAAAGGCCTGACGTTCGCCCGGGGCCTGCGCTCGATCCTGCGGCATGACCCGGACAAGATCATGGTCGGTGAAATCCGCGACCCGGACACCGCGCAGATCGCCGTGCAATCGGCGCTCACCGGTCACCTGGTGTTCACCACCATCCACGCCAACAACGTGTTTGACGTGATCGGCCGTTTCACCCAGATGGAAATCGATCCCTACAGCCTGGTCTCGGCGCTCAATGCCGTGCTCGCCCAGCGCCTGATCCGCCTGGTCTGCACCAGTTGCAGCAGCCCTTACAGCCCGACAGACGAAGAGCTGGAGATCTCGGGGCTCGATCGGCAAAAGGTCGCTCACTATCAGTTCGTCCACGGCAAGGGCTGCGGGCATTGCCGGGGCACCGGTTATCGCGGGCGTAGCGCGATTGCCGAATTGCTGCACCTGGACGACGAGCTGCGGCAAATGATCGTCGAGCGCCAACCCATTTCGAAAATCAAGGCCCATGCCTGCAAACGTGGCTTGCGCCTGTTGCGCGAGTCGGCGCTGGAGCTGGTGGAACAAGGCCGGACCACTCTCGAGGAGATCAATCGTGTCACTTTTATCTCGTGAGCAATTTATCGCCGTGCTCGGCGCCAGCGGTGTTGGCCTGGGGCATCGGCAAGGCAGTGCAACCCGCTGGCTGGGCAGCGTCGGCTACATCGACGAAGGCTTCCACGCCTGGGCGGTGGCCCTCGACACCCTCGACCGTTTGCTGGCCGAACACGCCGTTGCCAGGGCGGAACTGACCGTGGTGATCTCCGGGCACTTCAGCCGCTACTGCCTGGTGCCCTGGAGCGAACAGATCAGCAGCCCGGCCGAATTGCTCGGCTTCGCCCAATTGTGTTTCGAAGACCTCTACGGTGCCACGACGCAACCCTGGAACCTGGTGCTTTCGCCCGAACCTGCCGGTTATGACCGCATCGCCACCGCGCTGCCACAGGACTTGCTCGAACGCCTGCGCGCTATGGTCAGCGCCCGCGGTCTGCGCCTGCGTTCGGTGCAGCCGTACCTGATGGCGGCATTCAACCATTTCGATCAAAGCTTTGATGCCGGGGACTTCCTGTTCGTGGTCGCCGAACCGGTACGCAGCGTGTTGCTGCTGGCCCGGGAAGGGCGCTGGACCTCGGTGCGTTCGGTCGGCAGCAGCGACAGCGATGCCGCACTGACCGCGCTGATCGGCCGTGAAAACCAGTTGCAGGCATCCACCAGCGAACGGCCGTTGAATGTCTACCTGCATGCACCGGCGCGCATCGACTCGCATCCCGACGTACCCGGTGTGCACCTGCGCACCCTCGAAGAAGACCGGACAGCCGTACGCGATTGCCTGTACGTCATGTCTCGGGCGGTGGCCTGACATGCGCCCCCTGATGCTCGACTTTCAGCCGCGCCGCCGTGCCGGTCCCCTGGGCTGGAGCCTGCTGGCCGGTGGTGTGGTGCTGACCCTGACTTGCGCTCTGGTGCAGCAGCACCTGAGCAACGAGGCCGAACAACAGCAAGGCCACTTGCAAACCACCCAGCGGGTGCTCACCGGCGACAACGGCAGCAAGCCCGGCCTGACCCCGGCGGAAACCCGCGAGCAGGCGCAGAACCTGGCGGAAATGCGCAAGGTCTCCCAGCAGTTGCGCCGCCCCTGGGAACGCCTGTTCGCCACCCTCGAAGCCATGCCGAGGGACAACATTGCCCTGCTGACCCTGACCCCCGACGCCCGCAAAGGCCAGGTGCGGATCACCGCCGAGGCGATCGACCTGGACGCCATGCTCGATTTCCACCGCCGCCTCGAAGCCAGCGACGAGCTGTCCGACGTGTCGCTGCTGAGCCACGAAATTGTCGCCAACGTGCCGGAACACCCGGTGCAGTTCAACCTGTCGGCTACCTGGGAGATCGGCGATGCAAATCCCTAAATTGATTGTCCACGAATACCTGCAAGGCCTGGGCGTTCCAGGGCTGGCAGGGTTGTCCATGCTGGTGCTGGCGCTGAGCTATGGCGTGGTCGGGTTGCTGCCGGACTGGCAGTCGCTGCAAAACCTCAGCCAGCAGACTCGCGAAGCCACCGAGTATCTGGCCAAGGTAGAAGACGGCAGCGTGGCTGCACCGGTGGTGCCGCAGCGTCAGCTCGACGACTTCCGCAGCAAGTTGCCGTCCCAGCCTCAGGCCACCGTGGCCATCGACAAGATCTACGCCCTGGCCGCCCAGGAGCGCATCACCTTGTCCCGGGGTGAATACTCCCTGGGCGTGGACCCCAAGACGCACCTGGCCCGTTATCAGATTCTGCTGCCGGTGCGTGGCAGCTATCCGCAGCTGCGGCGTTTCCTGCACGCCTTGCTCGGGCAGTTGCCGGCGGTGGTGCTGGAGGACGTGGAACTGCAGCGCAAGAAAATCGCCGATACCGACCTGACCGGGCGGATCCGCATGACCCTTTACCTGTCGAGGTCATGATGAATACCAAGCGAGTGGTGGGTTGGGTGGCGTTCTTCGGCGTAGCGGCAGCGCTCGCCTGGGGCCCCGATTACTTCAAACAGGCTGACGACAGCGACCCTGCGCTGGCCACCGTGGCCTCGCCAGCCAAAGGCAAGACCCCGGGCGCAGCGGCGGCTGCATCGAGCGCCGCGGCGGCAGTACCGATCAAGGATCTGAGCCCGGCCGGCGACCTGTTCGCCGCCCGCAGCTGGAAAGCGGCGCCGGTCCTCGGCACCGTCATTGAACAACCGGTCGTCGTGACTCAAGAGGTGCAAGTCCCCACTGCACCGCCGTTGCCGTTCCAGTTTGTTGGCAGGCTGGATGATCGTTCCGATCTGCAGGTGTTCTTGCAGGACGGCGAAAAAATATACGTCGTGCGCAAAGGGGATGTCATCGACGAAACCTGGCGGATCGAGCGCATTTCCCGTGAGGAACTGAGCCTGGTCTACCTGCCTCTGCATTTAGCTCAGACTTTGTCTGTGGGGAGTACGGAATGAACAAATCCCGTTTGCTGATGAGCCTTTGCCTCTGTGCCGGGTTGGTCGCCTGCAGTTCGGCGCAGCTTGCCAAGGATGAAGCTTCCGCCCTGATTGAATCAGGCCAGTACGAAGCCGGCCTGGCTCGCATCGAACAGGGATTGCGCGAGAACCCTCGCGATACCGATCTGCACATAGCGCTCAACAGCGGTCGGGCCCGCGCCGTGACGGCGCTGCTGACCCAGGCCGACATGGACCGCGCCCAGCGTAATTTCGCCGGGGCCCGCATGGGTTACAGCCGGGTCCTGGGCATCGAAACGAACAACCGTCGTGCCCAGGACTCCCTGCGTCAGCTCGACTACCTGCGCAGCATGGACGAGAAACTCGAACTGGCCCGTGGCGACCTGCGTCGCGGTGACATCTACGGAGCCGACCGCCAGGTCAAGCAGATTCTCGAACTGGACCCGCAGAACGAAGGTGCCCGGGAACTGCAAGACAACATCCGCCTGGTGCAGAGCCGCAACGTGGTGCAGTACCCGCAACTGCGTACACGCCTGGACCGGCCGGTGACCCTGGAATTTCGCGACGCCAACCTGAAGACCATTTTCGAAGTACTGTCCCAGGTCGCCGCCCTGAACTTCATCTTCGACAAGGACCTGCGCCCGGACATGAAAGCGACGATCTTCGTACGTGATGTGCGCATCGAAGACGCCGTGGATCTGCTGCTGCAGCAGAACCAGTTGCATCAGAAAGTGGTGAATGAAAACACCTTGCTGATCTACCCGGACTCGCCGCAGAAGCTCAAGGACTATCAGGAACTGGTGATGCGTACCTTCTACCTGACCAGCATCGATGCCAACACCGCGCTGAACATGATCAAGACCATGCTCAAGACCCGCGACGTGTTCGTCGATGAACGCCTCAATACCCTGACCATGCGCGACACCGGCGACGCCATCCGCATGGCGGAAAAACTCCTGCAATCGCAGGACCAGTCCAACCCCGAAGTGGTGCTGGAAGTGGAAGTGATGGAAGTCGCCCGCCAACGCATTCTCGACCTTGGCCTGCAATGGCCCAACACCTTCGGCGTGATCAACAGCGACGGCTCGCCCGTGTCGATTCTCGATCAGCTCAAAGGCATCGACTCCAGCCGGATCGCCTTCACGCCATCGCCCCAGGCCAAGATCAACGCCCAGGACAAAGACATCAACACCCTGGCCAGCCCGGTGATCCGGGTGAGCAACCGCGAACAGGCGCGCATCCACATCGGTCAGCGCGTGCCAATCATCAGCGCCACTTCGGTGCCTTCGACCCAGGGCCCGGTGATCACCGAAAGCGTGACTTACCTCGACGTCGGTCTGAAACTTGAAGTGCAGCCCATCGTGCACCTGAACAACGAAGTGGCGATCAAGATCGCGCTGGAAGTCAGTAACGCCACGCCGCTGGCGCCGACCCCTCAGGGCACCATTCCGGTCCAGGTCGATACCCGCAACGCCCAGACCACCTTGCGCCTGCATGATGGCGAAACCCAGATCCTCGCCGGCCTGGTGCGCAACGACCACGGCGCCAGCGGTAACAAGATCCCTGGCCTTGGCGACATTCCTGGCCTGGGCCGCCTGTTCGGCAGCAACAAGGACGACATCAGCAAATCCGAACTGGTGCTGTCGATCACCCCGCGGATCGTGCGCAACCTGCCGTACCAGAGCCCGTCGGACATGGAGTTCCCGACCGGTACCGAAACCAGCATGCACATCCAGGCTCCTGACCGTTCGATGAGCACTACTACGGTTCAGGCCGCCCCGATGGGCAACCCCATGAGCGCACCGATCGCCACCACCGTTACCGTCGGGAAGCCTTGATCATGAACGCCTCGCAACGTGGTTTTACCCTGATCGAAGTCGTGGTGACGCTGGCCCTGGTCGGCCTGTTGGCCGGCATGGCCGCACCGCTGACCGAGACGGTGGTGCGCCGGGGCAAAGAGCAGGAACTGCGGACCGCGCTGTACCAGATCCGCGATGGCATCGACGCCTACAAGCGCGCCTTCGACGCCGGCTACATCGAGAAGTCGCTCGACAGCAACGGCTATCCGCCGAACCTGAAAGTGCTGGTCGACGGGGTGCGTGACGTGCGCAGCGCCAAGGGGGCCAAGTTCTATTTCCTGCGGCGCATCCCCCGCGACCCGCTGGCAACCGTCAAGCGTGACGACGAGGGTGGCTGGGGCCTGCGTTCCTATGACAGTTCATCTGAAAACCCGCGCGAGGGCCAGGACGTCTATGACGTTTACTCCAAGGTCCGGGGCAAGGGACTCAACGGCATCGCCTACCGGGAGTGGTGAGCATATGCGTCGGCAAAAGGGTTTTACCTTGTTGGAACTGATGGTGGTCATGGCAATCATCGCAACCCTGATGACGATTGCCTTGCCGCGCTACTTCACCAGCCTGGAGGCCTCGAAAGAGACCACCCTGCGCCAGAGCCTGTCGTCCATGCGCGAGGCGCTGGATCACTACTACGGCGACACCGGGCGTTATCCAGACTCCATCGAACAGCTGGTCGAACTGCGCTACCTGCGTAACCAGCCGCTCGACCCGATTGCCGAGCGCAAGGACCTCTGGGTCGTGGTCGCGCCGCCTGATGGCGTGGCGGGCGGGGTGGCCGATATCAAGAGTGGCGCCAGCGGGAGGGCGCGTGATGGCAGCCTTTATTCCGAGTGGTAAGCCTTCGGACCAGGGCGGCTTCACCTACCTGGGTGTGCTGTTTCTGATCGTCGTGATGGGCATGGGCCTGGCCAGTGCCGGCGAGTTGTGGGCCACCGCCGCGCGCCGGGACCGGGAAAACCAGTTGCTCTGGGTCGGTACGCAGTATGCCCAGGCGCTGCGCAGCTATTACCGCAGTTCGCCCGGTGTGGCCCTGTACCCGAAAGAACTCGCGGACCTGTTGCAGGACGAGCGTTTCCCGACGGCCAAGCACCATATCCGGCAGCTGTATCCGGAGCCGATGACAGGTGGCGAATGGGAACTGATGCGCGGTATCGACGGACGTATCAGCGGTGTGTACTGCCCGTCCACGGAGAAGCCGCTCAAGCAGGTTAACTTCCCCAGCCAGTGGTCGGACTTCAACGGCATGGCCAGCTACAAGGACTGGCAGTTCGTGGCCGAGAAAGCCTTCCTCGATGGCACCGACGGGCCGCCGAAAGCGCAGTCCACCGCGCCCGAGGCGATGCAGCCATGAATCGGCACTGGCTGGCGGCAGTGGTCCTGATGCTGATGGCGAACTTCGTCTCGGCGGCAGAAGACGACGAGATGCTGGGGTTCATCATCGACGACACGATTTCGCACATCGGCCATGACTTTTATTACTCGTTCAGTGAACGCCTGCGTGCCACCAGCCGGATGGATTTCAACCTGGTGGTGCGTGAAAGACCTTCGGCCCGCTGGGGCAGCCTGGTGACCGTGGAGTTTCAGCAACGCCTGGTTTATCGGCGCTTCCTGCCGCCGAACACCGTGGAGTTGAAAGACGAGGCCTATCAGGCTGCCGACCTGGTCCGCATGGAAATCGTGCGGCGCAAGCTGGAAGCCTTGTTACAGGACACGACCGACCTTGAGAGGGACGAACTATGAAAAAAAGCACTGTCGGCAAGCGTATGGGGCTGTGGTTACTCGGGCTCTGGTTTAGCGGGGCGGGAAGTTGTGGCCTGGTCCATGCCACCGAACTGGTCTACACGCCCATCAACCCGTCGTTCGGCGGCAACCCGTTGAACGGCACGTGGTTGCTCAACAACGCCCAGGCGCAGAACGACTACGACGACCCCGATCTGAAAGACCGTACCACTGTGGCCGGCACTTCGGCGCTGGAACGGTTTACCAGTCAGCTGCAATCGCGGTTGCTAGGGCAACTGCTGGACAACATCTCTACCGGCAACACGGGGAGCCTGTCGACTGACGCCTTTATCGTCAACGTCGTCGATGACTCCGGGGCATTGACGATCAATGTGACCGACAGGGCAACCGGTGAAGTTTCGGAAATCCAGGTAAACGGCATCACTACCACCCCTTGACGGGGATATGGGCCGATGGGGAGTTACGGACATGAAAAGAATAATTGTGCTAGGGATGCTGTTGGCGACGCTTTCCGGTTGCGGCCTGCGTGAACCGATGTCCGCTGAGCAAGACACTGAAACGCCGACCCTGACCCCCAGGGCCTCGACCTATTACGACTTGTTGAACATGCCACGCCCCAAGGGCAAGTTGATGGCAGTGGTGTATGGCTTCCGCGACCAGACCGGGCAATACAAGCCAACCCCGGCCAGTTCGTTTTCCACCAGCGTGACCCAGGGCGCGGCGAGCATGTTGATGGACGCCTTGCAGGCCAGTGGCTGGTTTGTGGTGCTGGAACGTGAAGGGCTGCAGAACCTGCTGACCGAGCGCAAGATCATCCGCGCCTCGCAAAAGAAACCCAATACGCCGGTGAACATCGTGGGTGAGCTGCCACCGTTGCAAGCGGCGAACATGATGCTCGAAGGCGGGATCATCGCCTACGACACCAACGTGCGCAGTGGCGGGGAAGGGGCGCGCTACCTGGGCATCGACATTTCCCGTGAGTATCGGGTGGATCAGGTCACGGTGAACCTGCGGGCGGTGGACGTGCGCAGCGGGCAGGTGCTGGCCAACGTGATGACCAGCAAGACCATTTACTCGGTCGGTCGCAGTGCCGGGGTGTTCAAGTTCATCGAGTTCAAGAAACTGCTTGAGGCCGAGGTTGGCTATACCACCAACGAGCCGGCGCAGTTGTGTGTGTTGTCGGCGATCGAGTCGGCGGTGGGGCATTTGCTGGCGCAGGGGATCGAGCGGCGGTTGTGGCAGGTGGCGGGGGATAATTCTCAGCCTGCACCGAACGAGACGCTGGAGCGGTATTTGACGCAGAACAAGGTGGATTCGGAGAGTTCGCCGTGAGTCCGGTTTTTGGCCTTGGCGGCCTTGGCGGCCTTCGGGCCGACCAGGCTCTCCCTGATGTACCCGGTCCAATTGTGGGAGCGGGCTTGCTCGCGAAGGCGGCCACGTAGCCGACAAATTTCTACCTGATGTATTCAGTCCAATTGTGGGAGCGAGCCTGCTCGCGAAGGCGGCCTGACAGCCGACCTATATTTTGCTGACTGTGTACATATCCATTTCTGCGGTAACGGCGGCTTATGGTTTCGCCCTTACGGCGAGTCCCTTTGGCAAACGCCCCAAAGGAACCAAAGGTCTCGCCCCGAGCGTCCGGCCCCTCGCTAAGGCTCGGGGTTCCTTCGCTCCGGTATCCATCCGGGGACACTGCCCTCCGGTCGGCTTCGCTTCGACCTACATGCAGCGTGTTCGACTGCGTCGAACGGCGCTGCGCGCCAATCCCCGGATGAACACCTCCACTCAGCCTTCCGAGGGGGCGGGTGGATCAAGATCAAGAGCTGCAGGCGAGCTAACGCTCGGCCTGATGAGTGGTGAGGGGCGTGGGTGTACGCCGCTCTGCCTTTGCTCTTTTGTGGGAGCGGGCTTGCTCGCGAA
>NZ_JAHBDR010000100.1:0-27027 GCF_019956575.1 Pseudomonas sp. A-R-19 | reverse complement strand
CCTTAAAGAAACCGCGAAATGTTCGCCATCGCCCGCGTTATGTAAATGTCCTTCTCCCCCACCGGGGCAACGTAATGCAGCGCATTGCGTGCGGCCTCGACACCGGCAAGACGCGAGATGAACCAGGCGGCCAGATACTGCGACGACAAGCACCCGCCAGCGGTTGCGACATTGCCCTTGGCCACGAACGGTTGATTGAGTACCGCCACACCGGCCTCTTCAACCCATGGCTTGGTGATCAGATCCGTGCAGGCCGGCACGTCATCCAGCAGGCCCAGCTTTGCCAGTATGAGCGTGCCCGAGCACTGGGCGCCCAGCAGTTGACGCGCAGGATCAAGCTTGAGGCGAGACATCAGCGCGGCATTCGCGACGACGTCCCGGGTCATTCTCCCGCTACCCACCAGCACGGCGTCCGCTGCGCATGCGTCCTCCAACGATGTCTGCGCCTCGATCATCAGGCCGTTCATTGACAGCACCTTGTCGCTGGGGCTGGCGATAGACACTCGCCAACCAGGCTGTTGAACCCGGTTGAGGATGCCGAACGAGATCAGCGAATCAAGTTCGTTGAAACCTTCGAAGGTAAGGATGGCGATGTGCATGGTGAGCTCCGGGGCAGTGAAGTCTTGAGACCCAGCATAAAATCGAACAACCAGTACATTCAAAAAATTGTCATGGATACATTCAGACCCACTACAGCAACCTTGCTGTGGCGATCAACTGGCCCGCTCCAATGCGCAAAACAGGCTGACGAACTCCAATGAAAGCTTATGGCGTGGCGCCAGGTGGATCATCGGCACCGACGTTTCATGGGACTCACGCATTTTGACCGTGCTACTCAAATAATCCGGCAACACGGGCAAGCCCTCGGCCACCAACTCGTCGATCAGCGTCTGGTGCAAGCTGGCACGCGCGACAAACTGGTTGACCACCACGCCTTCGACGATCAACGACTCATTATGGTCAGCTCGCAACTCGGCCACTTGCGCGATGACGCTGTAGAGCGCCTGACGGGAAAAGCTGTCGCAATCGAAAGGAATCAGCACGCGGTCGGCGGCGATGAGTGCGCTGATCGTGTAGAAATTCAGGGACGGCGGCGTATCGATGTAAATCCGCTCGTAATCTTCGGACAGCTCCACCAACAAGCGGCGCAGCTTATTGATCTTGAATTTTGACTCAAGCTTTGACTGCAGGTCAGCAAGCTCGCGGCTTGCCGTGACCAGGTGCAGATTGTCGTAGCGAGTATCAGTGATGGCCACCCGATTCTTTTTGCTGGCCGGGCCACTGGACAAGGTTTGCTTGAAGAAATCGGCAATCCCCACGGGGATATCATCGCCTGTCAGCCCAGTCAGGTATTGGGTCGAGTTAGCCTGGGGATCGAGATCCACGAGGAGCGTCCTGTAGCCTTCGGCAGCGCTGACAGCCGCGAGATTGCAGGCGATGCTTGATTTGCCAACGCCCCCTTTTTGATTGAACACAGCTCGACGCATGAGAGAGGTAACCTGAAGAAGATCTGCCTCGATCATAGGTTTGAAACATTTCAGTAATATTTCTACGCGACAATTTTGTTTCATTTTTAAGACACCCTCCCACCGCGCTGGTCACGCAGACTCCTCCCCCGCATACAAACCAAAAGGAATATCAAAATAATTATTAATTCCTTTGAAGAATATAAACAATCTCCTATAACTGTCCGAAATCGAACAGCTCGCAAGTGTTCCCTGGCCAACAGCACTTCAACAAAAAGTGGCCTGGCAGCCACACACCAACCCAGAAAATCAAACAAAACCCTTTAGTTTCATATAGATAAAAACTGGTTCGGTTCTTGCTGAGTACTGCCACCGACTCTGTTTGTAGAGCGACAGCACAGGAATCAAACAATGACTGCCCCCTTGAACGTAATCGCAGTATCCGGCGGTGCCTATCGCCCTTCGCGTACCCAGGTACTCAGCCAGGCCATTCTCGACGAGGTCGCAAGCAAGCTGAATATTGTTGGCCGGGTGATCGAGCTTGCCGATCTCGCCCGCCCTGTTGGTGGCGCCCTCAGCCGTAAGGAACTGTCTGCGGAAGTCGAGGCACAGCTGCAAGCCATCGAGAACGCCGATCTGCTGATTGTCGCTTCGCCGGTCTATCGCGGCGCCTATCCGGGCCAGCTCAAGCACCTGTTTGACCTGATCGACCAGGATGCCCTGATCGACACGCCGGTACTGCTTGCCGCTACGGGTGGCAGCCCTCGCCACGCGCTGGTGATCGATCACCAGCTACGGCCACTGTTCAGTTTCTTCCAATCGCTGACCCTGCCATTGGGCGTGTACGCCAGCGAATCCGACTTCAGCAATTACCGCATCAGTTGCGACTTGCTCCAGGCTCGCATCGGCCTGGCCGTAGAGCGCGCCCTGCCGTTTTTCAGCAGCCACCAACGCTTGCGCCAGAGCGCCTGAGGAGCAGCACGATGAATGTTTTCTGGTTCCTCCCGACCCACGGCGACGGGCACTTCCTTGGCACCAGCCAGGGCGCTCGCCCGGTGACCCTCAACTACCTCAAGCAGATTGCCCAAGCGGCGGATGGCCTGGGTTACTACGGGGTGCTGATTCCCACCGGACGTTCCTGCGAGGACTCCTGGGTCATCGCATCGGCCCTGACCCCGCTGACCGAACGCCTGCGCTATCTGGTTGCGATTCGCCCGGGGATTATTTCGCCAACGGTGTCCGCACGCATGGCCGCCACCCTTGACCGGTTATCTGGCGGGCGCTTGCTGATCAATGTAGTGACTGGCGGTGATCCGGACGAAAACCGTGGCGATGGCATCCACCAAAGCCATGCCGAGCGCTATGAAGTCACCGATGAATTCCTGCGGATCTGGCGCCGCGTACTGCAAGGTGAAGCCGTGGACTTCCATGGCAAGCATTTCCAGGTGGAAAACGCCAAGGCCCTCTACCCACCGGTGCAGAAGCCTTACCCTGCGCTGTATTTCGGCGGCTCTTCAGACGCGGCCCACGACCTGGCCGCCGAGCAGCTCGATGTCTACCTGACGTGGGGTGAGCCGCCGGCCGCGGTGGCCGAAAAGATCGCCGATGTCCGCGCCCGGGCAGCCAGGCATGGGCGGACCGTAAAGTTCGGCATCCGCCTGCACGTGATCGTGCGCGAGACGGCTGCCGAGGCCTGGCAGGCCGCCGACCGACTGATCGAGCACATATCCGACGAGACCATTGCCGCGGCGCAAAAGTCATTCGCACGTTTCGACTCCGAAGGCCAACGGCGCATGGCCGCGCTGCATGACGGGCGCCGGGACAATCTGGAAATCGCCCCCAACCTGTGGGCCGGCGTCGGCCTGGTGCGCGGTGGCGCCGGCACGGCACTGGTCGGTGATCCACAACAGGTGGCTGCGCGCATCAAGGAGTACGCCGACCTTGGCATCGAAAGCTTCATCTTTTCCGGTTATCCGCATCTCGAAGAAGCCTATCGCTTCGCCGAACTGGTCTTCCCGTTGTTACCCGAACCCTATGCCAGCCTGGCAGGTCGCGGCGTGACCAATCTCACCGGGCCGTTTGGCGAAATGATCGCCAACGATGTCCTGCCACGGACACACAACGCATGAGCCTGTCGTCAACGACCTGCCTGGCGGGCACCCAAGAAAAATCGAGGAATGGCGAGTGAGCACCCAATTACAAACTTCTGTACTGAGCCCCTTGCAGATCGCGCGCAAACTGGCCGCCACCTTTGCGCAAACGGCCGCCGAACGGGACGAGCACGGCGGTACGCCGAAAGCCGAGCGCGATGCCCTTCGCCACAGCGGCTTGCTGGCCCTGAGCATCCCCACCCAGTTCGGTGGCCTGGGTGCCGACTGGAGCGAGACACTCGGCGTGGTCCGCGAGTTCGCCAAGGTCGACAGCTCGATCGCCCACGTCTTCGGTTTCCAGCACCTGATGCTGGCCACCGTGCGTCTGTTCTCACGACCCGAGCAATGGCAACCCTGGTTTGAACAGACCGCGCGCAACAACTGGTTCTGGGGTAACGCACTCAACCCCCTCGACACCCGCACAGTGGTGAAGAAGTTCGATGGCTGGCGTGAGTTTTCAGGCAAGAAAAGTTTCTGCTCCGGCGCCAGCGACTCGGAAATGCTGATTGCCTCGGCGGTCGACGAAAGCGCCGGCGGCAAGCTGCTGATCGCGGCCATTCCCAGCGGTCGCACCGGCATCACCCTGCATGGCGACTGGGACAACATGGGCCAGCGCCAGACAGACAGTGGCAGCGCCACCTTTGAGCGGGTGCGCGTGGAAGAGTCTGAGCTGCTGCTCGATCCAGGTCCGTTGAGCACCCCGTTCGCCTGCCTGCGCCCGCTGATCGCCCAACTGCACTTCGCGCACATTTTCCTGGGCATCGCCGAAGGGGCTTTCGAGGAAGCACGGCATTACACCCTCAAGGAGGGACGCCCGTGGTTCACCTCCAAGGCCCGCCATGTCAGCGAGGATCCCTACATCCTGCGTCACTACGGCGAGTTCTGGGTCGGCCTGGAAAGCGTGCGTGTCCTGGTTGAACGCGCCGCGACACAACTCGACGAAGCCTGGCACAAGGGACACGCCCTGGGCAGCGAAGAGCGTGCGCAACTGGCGCTGTCGATCGCCTGCGCGAAAGTGGCGGCGACCCGTACCGGCCTCGATCTGTGCACCCGCTTGTTTGAAGTCACCGGGGCGCGCGCGACTCACGCCTCACTGCGGTTCGACCGTTACTGGCGCAACCTGCGCACCCAGACACTGCATGACCCGGTGGACTACAAAATTCACGAGTTGGGTGACTGGGCGCTGAACCAGAACCGCCCCACTCCCACTTTCTACTCATAAGCGAGGGAGCCCATGCAACTGCTGACTCTGCCCCCATCTCCATCGTTAGCCACCTCGATCCGGGCCACCGCCCAGGTCTTCGAAGACCCCAAGTCGCAGGCCCTGCTCGCCCATTTGCAACAGGTCGCGCCGAGCGAGGCCAGCGTGCTGATCATTGGTGAAACCGGAACCGGGAAGGAGTTGGTCGCACGCCATATCCATAACCTCAGCCGCCGCAACCAGGGTCCTTTTGTGGCCGTCAACTGCGGCGCCTTCTCCGAATCACTGGTCGAGGCCGAATTGTTCGGCCATGAGAAAGGCGCCTTTACCGGCGCCATCAGCGCCAAGCCGGGCTGGTTCGAAGAGGCCAATGGCGGCACCTTGTTCCTCGATGAGATTGGCGACTTGCCGATGCCCATCCAGGTCAAGTTGCTGCGTGTCCTGCAAGAGCGTGAAGTGGTGCGACTGGGCTCGCGCAAGAGCATTGCGATCAACGTGCGAGTGTTGGCGGCGACCAATGTGCAGCTGGAGAAAGCGATCAACGCCGGGCATTTCCGCGAGGACCTCTACTACCGCCTCAACGTGGTCAGCCTGCATTTGCATCCGCTGCGCGACCGCCCCGGCGACATCCTGCCCCTGACCCGACACTTCATCCGCACCTACAGCGAACGCCTCGGATACGGCCAGATTGCCCTCAGCGCCGACGCCGAACGCAAGCTGGCCGGCTATGGCTGGCCCGGCAACATTCGCGAACTGGAAAACGTCATCCACCACACCTTGCTGATCTGCCGGGACGGTCTGGTCCGGCAGGAGGACTTGCGCCTGTCGAACTTGCGTATCGAGCGCCAGGAGGAACGAGTCAACTCAACTGAAGAGTCTGCCCAGGCGCTCCTGCAAAGGGCGTTCAAACGACTCTTCGAAGAACACCAGGGTGCGCTTTACGAGAAGGTTGAGGACAGCCTGCTGCGCGCCGCGTATCAGTTCTGCCATCACAACCAGGTGCATACCGCCAGCTTGCTCGGCCTGTCCCGCAACGTGACCCGCGCACGCCTGATTGCCATCGGTGAACTGGTGGTCAACAAGCGCCGCGCCATCGATGACGAGCCGGACAATCGGGTTATCCAGCTTTCGATATGATCGCCCGGCGTAGCCGCCGCCAATTGCAACCTCAGGCACCGGCCCGCTCGACCCGATCGGCTATCTGGTGCGCCTGTTGCAGCAACGCCTCCAACCCGCCACTGGATGCTTCCACGCGCACCCGCAGGCAGCCCAATGCACGGCCCTGGATGCGCTCGATACCGCCCTGCACCAGGTGCGTCCGGCAGCCGAACAGTGCGGCGATCGCCGACAATTCCGGCTCGTGGCCACGGGCACCGGTGTAGTGCAGGTCCAGCAGCACCTCGGTCGACTCAGGCGTAGACGGCACGTCATGCTCGGCAGACTGCAGCGTGCCAAGCAAGGCGCGGGTGACGTCGTGTCGCGGGTCACCGAACACTTGCCAGACGTCGCCCTGCTCGACCACCTCCCCGTGTTCCAAAACCACCACGCGGTCACAGAGATCGCGGATCACTTCCATCTCG
This sequence comes from Pseudomonas sp. A-R-19, assembly GCF_019956575.1. Lineage (NCBI taxonomy): Bacteria > Pseudomonadati > Pseudomonadota > Gammaproteobacteria > Pseudomonadales > Pseudomonadaceae > Pseudomonas > Pseudomonas sp. A-R-19. Next base: position 20,630 of record NZ_JAHBDR010000100.1, on the reverse strand, counting down.
TGGGTGATCAGCACGATGGTCAGCCCCAGGCGTCGGTTGATATCGCGCAGCAACGCCAGAATCGCCTGGGTGCTCTCCGGATCGAGTGCCGAGGTGGCCTCGTCGCACAGCAGTAAATCGGGCTGCAACACCAACGCACGGGCAATGCCGACCCGCTGCTTTTGCCCGCCGGAGAGTTGCGCCGGGTAAGCGTCGCGCTTGTCCTGCAGTCCGACCAGATGCAACAGCTCGTCAACTCTTCGCGCACGCTCGGCACGCCCGATGCCCGCCAGCCGCAGCGGCAACCCTACGTTGTCGCCGACGGTTTGCGAGGCCATCAGGTTGAAGTGCTGGAAGATCATCCCGGTGCGCTGGCGCAAACCCGCCAGGCGCGCACGATCGAAGCCGACGATATCCTCGCCGTCGATCAATACCTGGCCGCTGCTCGGCTGCTCCAGGCGGTTGAGCGAGCGCAGCAGCGAGGATTTGCCGGCGCCGCTGCGACCAATGATGCCGAACACCTCACCGCGGCGAATGTCCAGGTTGATGTCCTGCAGCGCGTGCACGCTCTGCGACCCGAGCCGGTAATGCTTGCCCAGGCCCACCAGGCGTATATGCACGGCGGCAGCCAGGGCCTGAGGATTGAAACTGACCATGAACGAAAGTCCTGCACAAACATAAGTGACCCTGCCCCCCTGTGGCGAGGGAGCTTGCTCCCGCTGGACTGCGTAGCAGTCCCATCTTTTGGGGCCGCTGCGCGACCCAACGGGAGCAAGCTCCCTCGCCACGGAAGGGGGTTCGTCTTTGAGTGAACGGTATTGCTGCCGATCAGAAACCGGGAGCGATCTGACCCTTGTAGCGGGTCAGGATGAAATCGCGCACTTGCGGCGAGTTCAGTGCCTTGGCCAGCTTCTGGATGCCAGGGTCGTTGATGTTGTCCGGACGGGCGACCAGGAACTCGACGTACAGGTCCTTGCCCTTCTCGACGATCAGCGCGCTGTTGGTGTCGATACCGGCCTCCAGTGCGTAGTTGGCAAACACGAAGGCCAAGTCCACCTGGCTCACCGCACGGGCCAGCAACGCGCCTTCCAGCTCACGAATCTTCAGCTTGTGCGGGTTCTCGACGATATCGTGTTGCGTCGCCAGGGTATTGCTCGGGTCCTTGAGCTTGATCAACCCGGCCTCGTGCAACAACACCAGGGCGCGCCCGGTATTCACCGGATCGTTGGGGATGGCGACACTGGCGCCTTCGGGCAGATCGGCGAGTTTCTTGATCCTGGTCGAATAGGCGCCGAACGGCTCGATGTGCACGCCCACGACCGGCACCAGATCGGTGTGCCGGGTCTTGTTGAAGTCATCGAGGAACGGCCGGTACTGGTAGTAGTTGGCGTCGAGGTTTTTCTCGGCCAGTTGCAGGTTGGGCTGGATGAAGTCGCTGAAGACCTTGATATCCAGATCGACACCTTCTTTGGCCAGCGCCGGTTTGACGAACTCCAGTATCTCCGCGTGGGGCACCGGGGTGGCACCCACCACCAGTTTTTCGTTGGCGTGGGCGCTCAGGGATAAAACGGCAGCGAGGGCGGCCAGGGTCTTTTTCATGCTCATGACTCCAGGATGATCAGAAAGTGGCCGTCGTGAGGTGGACGTAGGGCCTGCAGCAGCGGTACCCGGCTACTGCGTTCGGGTAGGTCCGGCGTTTAACGCCGTGTGTAATGTCGTACCAGGCGATCGCCGCTCATCTGCAAGGCCTGCACCAGCAGGATCAGCAGCAACACGGTGACCACCATCACATCGGTCTGGAAACGCTGGTAACCGAAACGAATCGCCAGGTCGCCCAGGCCGCCACCGCCGACTACGCCGGCCATGGCGGTGTAATCCACCAACACGATGGCGGTGACCGTGACGGCGGCGATCAGCCCGGTCCGGGCTTCGGGCAACAAGGTAAACAGGATGATTTGCGGGGTACTGGCGCCCATCGATTGCACGGCCTCGACCAGACCGCGATCGACTTCGCGCAAGGCACTTTCCACGAGCCGGGCGAAGAACGGCGTGCACCCGACCACCAAGGGCGGAATCGCGCCGCGCACGCCCAGCGAGGTCCCCGTGACCAGGGTGGTCACCGGGATCAGCACGATCAACAGGATGATGAACGGCATCGAGCGCAGCACGTTGGCCACCACCGACAACAGCCGGTAGAGACGCGGCGATTCGAGCAACTGGCGCTGGCCCGTCAGGTACAGCAGCACACCAAGCGGCATCCCGAGCAATACCGTGCAGCCCAACGCCACGCCGAGCATGCTCGTGGTGTCCAGGCAAGCCTCGGCCACTTCGCCCCAATTGACGTGAGCGAACCATTCGTTCATCGCGGTACCCCCACACGCAAGGCCGCCGCCGGGTGCGGAGCGGCCAGGCGATCGCCCTGCCCGAAGAGCTTGTGGCGCAGGGTGCCATCCTCGTATTCGCGCTTGAACAGCCCGCGTGCCTGCAACTCCGGCACCAGCAGATCGACCACCGCCTCAAAGGTCTCGGGCGCGACCACGCTGGCCAGGTTGAAGCCATCGACATCGGTTTCCTCGACCCACTCCTGGAGCTGATCGGCCACGGTTTTTGCCGAGCCGACCAGCACCGGGCCATCGCCACCGATGGCGCAGTAGTCGGCAATTTCCGCAGTGGTCCAGGTTCGGTTCGGGTCGGCGCGGGTAAATGCCTCTACGGTCGACTGGATGGCATCGCTGGGCACTTCACGCAGCACCTGGTCCGGCGAGTATTCGCCGAAGTCGATCCCGGTCCATCCCGACATCAAGGCCAGGGCGCCGCTCGCACTGGCGTACTCGCGGTACTCGCGCAAGCGCTCCAGGGCCTCGGCGTCCGTCGCGGCGACAATCACCGTGAGTTGTTCGAAAACCAGCACCTGATCGGCCTCGCGACCGGCAGCCCGGACCGCGGCACGCAGATCCGCGACCTGCTTTTTCAGGACTGCCTTGCTCGGCGCGGCAACAAACACACACTCGGCATTGGCGGCGGCGAAGACCCGGCCACGGCTCGAGGCACCGGCCTGGTAGATCACCGGCGTGCGCTGCGGCGATGGCTCGCTGAGGTGGAAGCCGGGCACCGTGAAAAACTCGCCCTGATGAGCGATGCCGTGCACCTTGCGAGGATCGGCGTAAACGCCACTGACGCGGTCGGCCTGTACCGCGCCCTCCTCCCAGCTGGCTTCCCAGAGTTTGTAGCAAACCTGCAGATATTCCTCGGCCAGCGCATATCGCTGATCGTGGGACAACTGCCGCTGCTGGCCCATGTTTCGCGCGCCACTGCCCAGGTAGGAGGTGACGATGTTCCAGCCCGCACGCCCCGACGTCAGGTGATCGAGGGTCGACATGCGCCTGGCGAACGGAAACGGATGCTCGAACGACACCGACGCCGTCACGCCAAACCCCAGGTGACGAGTCGCCGCAGCCATCGCCGGCACCAGTTGCAACGGGTCGTTGACCGGCACTTGCGCGGCACTGCGCAGCGCCTCGTCGGCACTGCCCTGGTAGACGTCATACACGCCGAGCACATCGGCGATGAACAGCCCGTCGATCTTGCCGCGCTCCAGGGTTTTCGCCAGTTCGATCCAGTAATGGATGTCGGTGTAGCGCGTGGACTGATCACGCGGGTGCCGCCACTGGCCGGGCGACAAGTGCCCTACGGTGTTCATGCTGAAGGCGTTGAGACGAATTTGCTTGGGCATGTGCGCGACCTCAAGACCAGTCATGGCGTGGCGGCTTGATGCCGTTGAGCAGCCAGTTGCCGATCACGTGGTACTTCCAGCGCACAGGGTCGTGCAGGGTATGGACCCGCGCGTTGCGCCAATGGCGATCGAGGTTGTGCTTGCGCAGCGTCGACCGGGTACCGCCCAGTTCAAACAGCTTGTTGCTGGCCTCGATGGCGATTTCGGTGGTCAACACCTTTGCCCTGGCGACCGCCAGCGATGCCTGCGCGACGGAGTGTTCATCGGGTGCCGACCTGGCCTGGTCGAGCACCAGGCCGGCACGCTCGAGCAACGCTTCGGCGGCTTCCAGGCGGATATCCAGTGCGCCGACCTGAATGATGGTCAACGGATCTTCGCTGGCCTTTTCCACCCCGGCATCGATCCATGGCCGCGCCTGCTCACGCACAAAACCGATGGTGTCGCGCAGTGCTGCACGGGCAATGCCGGCATCGATGGCCGCCGTGGTGATCTGCGCAAAGGGCCCGGCCAGGGTCGGACGCTCATAGGAGCGGTAAGTCGGGAACAGATTGAAGGCCGGCACCCACAACCCCTCGACCAGCACGGTACCGCTGGACGTGGTGCGCTGACCGATGCTGTCCCAGTCGTCCACCACATTCAAACCCTCGGTATGACGCGGTACGAAGGCCAGTTGTGCACGGTCCTCGCTGTCCAGGGCCAACACACCCAGCCAATGGGCATAGAGCGATCCGGTGCAATAACCCTTGCGCCCATCGATGCGATAACCCTCGCCCTCCGCGACCAGGCGGGTACGGATGTCCTGCACGTTCTTGCCGCCGGTTTCCGACAGCGCATTGGCAAATCGATTTCCCGCCAGGGCCAGCCCGAAGAAGAACTGCTTCTGCTCGTGGCTGCCCTGCAAGCGGATGTCTTCCAGCAGGCAGTAATGATTCTGCGGGATCTGGCCAAGGGACGGGTCGGCCGCCGAGACAATCGCGATGACCCGCGCCAGCGTCGCATAAGACACCTCGGCGCCGCCGTACTCCCGAGGCACCGTAATGCCCCAGAGTCCGCTGTTGGAAAAAGCATCGACCACCTCGGCCGGCACCTGGCGCGTCAGATCGCGCTCGCTGGCGCCAACCTGCAACAGCGCAGCGATTTCATGGGCGATGCCAATGGCTTCGGCGTCATCACGGATCACGTGGGCCGAGGGTGGATTGATCGGGTATGCGGCTGAAACTGACATGGATTCCTCACTCTAACGGTGGCTCCGCCAACGGCCGCACAGTCTTGCAAATGACTGTCGGCACGGAGCCTTGATCAGAATGAGCACGATCCATGCCATGAAACTTAAACGTTAAATATCAATAACTTATATAAATCAGCAGAAACTGGAGTAGGTAACCGGACACTTGCTGTTGAAGTACTGTTGAGAATTCAACAGTGGTCGGGCCATTCCCGGTTTTTCTCGGCGACTGGCCCGAATCGGGTCATTGAATTGAAAAAACACTCGCCGCCGTCAACGCAGTTGCCGTGGCGTGGCGTTGAGCATTTTTTTCATCAGTCGCCGCAGGCGATGTAGCATCCCTGTATCCGACGCGGATGCGAGTTCGCAAGCCAAGGATGACCCGAGGATCATCATGACTTCGATCATCCTTGAAGAAGTCGACGGCGGATTCTGGGCCGCCAACGGGACGATCTGGCACTTGGCCGTTTTCATACAGGCGGCCGGGTACCGACATCTGCAGGTGGAGCAATAAGGCACCGCACGAAGCAGATGCGCGCAGGACATTTGTTGCGTCAGCCTGATTGAAAAAGATGGGTTGCGGATTATCGCCAAGGGTTGTTTTGGGTTGGTTGCTGCCTTTTGTGGCGGGTAGCAATTGGCCAGAAACTGCCCTTCGCAAAAGAGAGCAGTCGGCCAAAAGCTGCCTCTCACCAAGGGCAGCCATCAGCCATTTGCGTACATGCCATTGCTTTCCGTCACCCTGAGCTAGCCGCTAAAGTACTGACTCATGGAACTTAGAGACCAGCAATGAAACTGAACCACAGGCCAGTGAAGGCTAACGACGTAAAAATGATCTGCGGCTTTCCTCAGAATGCTCAAGAGTTGTTTTTCATGTTTCCGAAGGCGCACTTCCCGCTAACGGAAACGCAGTTGCATGCCGCGATCTCCCAACGCTTCGACTCTACCGTCGTGGAGATCAATGGGACTGTCGTTGGGTTTGCCAATTTCTATCGAGCTGAACGCAATGGCGTTTGCTGTATCGGCAATGTCATCGTCTCGCCGAGCGCTCGGGGCGAAGGAGTGGCCACGTTTATCGTGGAGACGATGACCGGCTTGGCATTCGAGCGTTACGGAGCCGAGGAGGTGCAGATTTCCTGTTTCAACGAAAACACGGCAGGCCTGCTGCTCTACCCCAAGCTTGGGTTTGTGCCTTATGCCATTGAGGAGCGACCTTTTTTGGGAAACGGCCGATCGGCCCTCATACACATGACGCGCAGCAGAAGCTCGACAGATTGAATACACCATCGATTGCTACCTTGGATGACAGGCAGAAAACGGCCAATTGCAGACACTGCCGACAGTACACATCCGCCCTTAACAGCGAAGCATTCCTCTCCAGGCCAAAGCGATCCCTGACCACCGCATCGCCGGGCAGGGTTTACTTAGCATAAAAGGTCACTGTATCGGAGTTTATTGTGGAATCTGTGTCTGACTGTCAGCCCCTTCGCTCGCTAGCATGGATGCTCTCGCGGTCGAAAACGTGATGAAATCTTCAACCAGACGCTGATACCGATCAGCGCTAAGAGGGATCGAAATGTTCGACAGTACTGCGGTACTCACTGTTTTCTGGGTTTATCTGGCGGGCGTAGTGATTCCGGGGCCGAACTTCGTCGCCGTTGTTCACAAGGCAGTAGCCGCAACACGTGCCGAGGCGTTGGCCTTGGTCGCCGGTATAGTGACCGTGAACCTGCTCTGGTCTGGCTGTGCGATCACAGGTCTGGGCCTTGTGTTTGCAGCCTTCCCATGGGCAGTACTGGTTATGAAGATAATGGGTGCGGCGTACCTGATGTGGTTTGGCGTACGCCTGATCGTTAAAGCAGGCAAGCATCCCGCCTTACGGCCTTGTGAGGGCACGACTGGCAGCGTCCGGAAATCCTTCTTTCAGGGTGTCGTCACCAACATCGGCAATCCTAAATCCATGGCCTTCTACGCCGCCGTCTTTTCAGCAGCAGCCCCCGCCCACCCCTCGGTCAGCACCTTCGTCTCAATGCTGGCGGTTGTGGTGGTCGTTTCGCTGACCTGGTATGGACTGGTTGCGGTGGCTTTGTCGCAACCAAGGATTTCCTCGGCGTATCAGAAGGCTCGGAAAGTGATTGATCGCCTGTGTGGTGGTCTGATTCTGGGCCTAGGAGTACGACAGCTGACCTAAGTATTGAATCGACCGCGAGAGGTGGGGAGACTCCGCTATCGGCCCAGGCTGTGTGAAAACGCCAGTGTTTGTCTAACCTTCTGATCGTCTAGATCGTATTGGGGGCGATCATGAAACGATTCATTGAAGGTGAGGCTCGGACGCAAGTCACGTTGCTGCCTGAGTGCCTGGACGATTACGTAGCCGAAGAAAATCCAGTGCGAGTGGTCGACGTTTTCGTCGATGAACTCGACCTGGGTGCACTTGGATTTGAAGGTGTTGATCCTGCTGCAACGGGGCGTCCGGCCTACCATCCCGCGATCTTGCTGAAGATCTATATCTACGGCTACCTCAATCGGATTCAGTCCAGCCGCCGGCTTGAGCGTGAAGCCGAGCGAAACGTCGAGTTGATGTGGCTGACGGGGCGTTTGGCCCCAGACTTCAAAACCATTGCCGACTTTCGCAAAGACAACGGCAAAGCCATTCGCAGCGTCTGCCGGCAGTTTGTAGTGCTTTGCCGCCACCTCAATCTCTTCTCCCAATCAATCATCGCCATCGACGGCAGCAAATTCAAAGCCGTCAACAACCGCGACCGCAACTTCACCCAGGGCAAAGTGAAGGCACGCATGCAACAGATCGAGCAGAGCATTGACCGTTATCTGGCGGCGATGGACTCGGCGGATCGGGCAACGCCCGAAGTGGCCGAGGCCAAGGCCGAGCGGCTGAAAGAAAAAATCGAAACGCTGAAACAGCAGATGCAAAAACTCAAGGACATCGAGGCGCAGCTTCACGACAGTCCAGACCAGCAGATCTCTCTTACCGATCCAGATGCCCGCTCAATGGCCACGAGCGGCCGAGGCACCGGAACGGTTGGCTACAACGTCCAAACAGCTGTCGACGACAAACACCATCTGATCATTGCCCATGAGGTGACCAACGTTGGTAATGATCGTGGGCAACTGATCAATATGGCGAACCAAGCGCGTGAAGAAATCGAGGCTGAATCGCTGACGGTGGTGGCCGACCGAGGCTATTACAAAGGTCTGGAAATCCTTGCTTGCGAGCAAGCCGGCATCACTACCTTCGTACCGAAACCCCTCACATCGGGCAGCAAAGCCGAAGGCCGATTCGGCAAGCAGGACTTCATCTACGTTGCTGCATCGGACGAGTATCGATGCCCTGCGGGACAGTTACTGACCCGGCGGTATTCGTCGGTGGAAGACGGCATGTTATTGCATTGTTACTACTTCTCGGGCTGCCAGTCCTGCTCAATGCAAAAGCAGTGCACTACGGGCAAGGAACGCCGTGTGAAACGCTGGGAACATGAGGCTGTAGTCGACGCGATGCAGGCTCGGCTGGATCATGATCCAACGATGATGAGGGTTCGGCGACAGACCGTTGAACATCCTTTTGGAACGCTCAAGTACTGGATGGGAAGTACCCACTTCCTGACCAAGACCCTGCCGAGGGTGAGCACTGAGATGAGCCTTCACGTGCTCGCCTACAACCTCAAGCGAATGATGAGCATCTTTGGCATCTTGGGGTTGCTTGAAGCAATCAGGGCGTAATCATGCCGCTGGATCTCCGGTAATTGGCTGTTGGGACCGCTGACGCGGCCCCAACAGCCATATGAGCGCCGATGTTGGCCGCACGGTCCAATCTTTACTTCCTACTACCGACTTCGCAGGCAATCCAAAAAAATCTCAGCATTAAACGTATCAAGTTTGTTTTCACACAGCCTGGGTCGTTCTCAACCGTTCGCGACAGGCAGTAATCATCCAATCCGCTCTTCCCAGAGAGATCTGGCGACTCTCCTCCCGAAACCTTCTCGCCCGCTCGAACCTTCCAGGTTATCCCCATCCGTTGCTGCTTTCAGAATTCTAAAAAAACAAAATTATTGCGCATGGCCATATCATGACCAATCGGTATTAACCGTGAACGCTGAATTTGCTCGTGTCGATATCAGACAAGGAGGCGACGCGAACAGGTAACTGAATTGTCGGACAAGACGGTTAAGGTGGCGCATCTTTTCATCGAAGTAACCACATCGTGAAGATGGGTTTAATAAGAACTGCAGCGTTTGAACGGTGCCTCCCTTGGAAAGCCCGGCAGGCAACAGTGGTGATCCGTTGCCCCTGTCAATTCGCTTAAATGTCGATCAGCAGAGAAAAAAACCAATGATTAGCCCGAGCTCCAAGGATTCGAGTGGCCAATTGGCGCAGGGCTTCAAGCCTCGTCACGTAACAATGCTGTCAATCGCCGGCATTATCGGCGCCGGTTTGTTCGTTGGCTCAGGGCATGCCATTGCAGCGGCTGGGCCAGCGGTCCTCCTGGCCTATCTATTCTCAGGCTTGCTCGTCGTCCTGGTCATGCGCATGCTCGGGGAAATGGCGGTGGCCAATCCGGACACTGGCTCGTTCTCCACCTATGCCGACCAGGCAATAGGTCGCTGGGCAGGCTTCACCATCGGTTGGCTGTACTGGTGGTTCTGGGTACTGGTGATTCCTATCGAAGCACTGGCTGCCGGCCATGTGTTGAACCAGTGGTTTCCCCAGGTCGATGCCTGGCTGTTCGCCCTGGTGTCGATCATTGCGTTGGTGATCACCAATCTGTTCAGCGTCTCCAAGTACGGTGAATTCGAATTCTGGTTCGCCATGGCCAAGGTCGTGGCGATCATCGGTTTCATCGGCGTGGGTTTTGCCGTGTTGATGGGCTGGGTTCCCGATCGGGAAGTCAGCGGATTGAGCGGCCTGATGGCTGAGCACGGCGGATTTGCTCCCAACGGCCTGTCAGCGGTAGTCGGCGCCTTCATCACCATCATGTTCAGCTTCATCGGGACTGAAGCTGTGACCATCGCCGCCGCCGAATCCGACAATCCCTCGCAGAACATTGCCAAGGCCACGCGTTCGGTGATCTGGCGTATCGGTGTGTTCTACCTGTTGTCGATTTTCGTGGTCATCTCCGTGGTGCCCTGGAACGATCCGCTGCTCGCCCAGGTAGGTTCCTACCAGCGGGCACTGGAAATCATGAACATTCCCCACGCCAAGTTCATGGTGGACGTGGTGGTGCTGATCGCCGTGGCCAGTTGCATGAACTCCTCGATCTACATTGCTTCGCGCATGCTGTACTCGCTGGGCCGTCGTGGCGATGCGCCGAAGGCGCTGAAGGCGACCTCCTCCGAAGGCGTGCCACGGGCAGCCGTCATCGCCAGCACCGTGCTGGGCGCGGCGATCACCGTGTGGAGCTACTTCATGCCCGCCGGGCTGTTTGACTTCCTGCTGGCCAGCTCCGGCGCGATTGCCTTGCTGGTGTACCTGGCCATTGCGGTGTCGCAGCTGCGCATGCGCCGGATGTTGCGTCGGCAGAACGTCGAGCTGACCTTTCGCATGTGGCTGTTTCCATGGCTGACGTGGCTGGTGATCGTGTTCATTTGCGCAGCGCTGGCGGTCATGATGATCACCCCGGAGCACCGTACCGAAGTGAGCACGACCATTGGCCTGGCGCTGGCAATTTCCTTTATCGGCCTGGTGACGTCGCGTCACCCTGCGCAGGCTGCGAGCGTGACGTCAGCGGGATAACAGTGCCTTGTGACCGGGACAAGGCGTACCAGTAACCGGACCTGGGCCGAGCCCCGACCAGCGTGCTCAACTCGCGGATGGGCGTGGTGCGTGTGACCGGCTGCCGGAAGGAGTGCCGATCCGCCAGCTACACTCATTCGATACATTTGCGCACAGAGACTTCCGTCATGGCGACCAAAACCGCAATCGTATTCGCTGGCGGTGGCAGCTTGGGGGCGGTGCAGGTGGGTATGTTGCGGGCCCTGGTCGAAGCCAATGTTCGATTCGACATGGTGGTGGGTGCTTCGGTAGGCGCCATCAACGGTGCCTACTTTGCCGCAAGACCCGATTCCGATGGCGTCGAGGCGCTCGCCGGATTCTGGCGCGGGCTGAGCAAAACCGACATCTTCCCCCTCTCCTGGATCGATACCTGTAGAGGATTGATCAAACGGCGTGGCTATCTGTTGCAGCCGCAGGCACTGAATCGGCTGCTGGGCCAGGCACTGCCCATTCACCGCATCGAGGATGCGGTGCTGCCCCTGTACATCGTCACCACCAACCTGCTCAGTGGTGCCGAGACGGTTCTGTCCAGTGGCGAACTCGAACAGGCGTTACTGGCCAGCGCTGCCATTCCGCTGGTGTTCCCCTGCGTACAAATCGCCGATCAGTTCCTGGTTGACGGCGGCGTGGCAAGCAATACACCTATTTCGACTGCCGTAGCCCTGGGAGCCACCAACGTCGTGGTAATCCCCACCGGAGTGAGTTGCGACCTGACGCAACCTCCCCGCGGACTGGTCGCCCTGGCCCTGCACACCGTCAACCTGATGAGCATGCGTCAACTGGTGAGCGACATCGAACACTTCCGCACACTCACCAGTCTGCACATCGTCCCGCCCTTGTGCCCGGTGGACGTCTCGGTTTTCAACTTTGACCAGACCGAGTCTTTGCTGCAGCGTGCCTATGATCAGACCCTCCGGTGGATGGAACGTGGGGGGCTCGAACGCACCAAGGTACCTGGTGCCCTCACCCTCCATTCGCATGCCCATGAGCATTGAGTGATGTGAGTGACCAAAAAAAAGGCGCGCAGCCGCGAACCTTCAGGTCGATGCCAGGCGGACGATCAGCGCACGTGTTCCAAAGGGGACAAATGCTTGGGCAGGAACACCTGGATAAACGCGGCGCACCTGAGTCCATCGCCAGCAAGCCGGCTCCTACAGTTTGGCGTTCACATCATTTCGACTCGGACGCGGTCCCTTGTAGGAGCTGGCTTGCCAGCGATGGTCGTTAACGATAACGCGTATGAATTGGATAAACGCGACGCACTTGCGTCCATCGCCAACAAGCCGGCTCCTACAGTTTGGCGTTCACATCATTTCGACCAGGACGCGGATGGTCGTTAACGATTACGTGCATGAACCGGATAAACGCGGCGCACCTGAGTCCATCGCCAGCAAGCCGGCTCCTACAGTTTGGTGTTCACATCATTTCGACTCGGACGCGGTCCCCTGTAGGAGCTGGCTTGCCAGCGATGGTCGTTAACGATTACGCGCATGAACCGGATAAACGCGGCGCACTTGAGTCCATCGCCAGCAAGCCGGCTCCTACAGTTTGGCGTTCACATCATTTCGACCAGGACGCGGTCCCTTGTAGGAGCTGGCTTGCCAGCGATGGTCGTTAACGATGACGCGTACGAACCGGATAAACGCGGCGCACTGGAGTCCATCGCCAGCAAGCCGGCTCCTACAGTTTCCCGGGAATGCGTGAAGAATCTTTTTTTGCCCCAGGACGCGACATGCGTTGGCAGGCGCCATCCGTTGCCGAATGCCTCGCTATGCCCCCTCAAGCCGGTCACTTAAAAACTCGATAAACTGCTGGTTTTTCGCCGGCAACAGACGCGTCTCGGTGAGTGCATCCTGGACGTGAGGTTCATGTTTGACCAGGTGGCGAGAACGAGACATCGGTCGCCTCAACCAGTCTTGCTGAAGAAACGCGTACTCGTTCGCAGCTTGCTGTCGATTTCACGGCGTCTGGTTCGACTATCTTTCAGGGAACGGTCTCACGGTGTCGCCGGCCTCCCTGCCTTAACCCTTGAACCAGAACCCATATCAGGAGAAGAACATGCGCACGCTCACCGTTGCCGCGTTCGTGAGTCTGGACGGCGTCATGCAAGCGCCCGGCGGGCCTGAAGAGGACCCCAGTGGCGGGTTCCGCTTCGGTGGCTGGATAGTGCCCTACGCCGACAAAACCACCGGCCAGGCCGTACAGGACCTGTTCTCCCAGCCGTTCGAGTTGCTGCTGGGACGTCGTACCTACGACATCTTCGCCGCCTATTGGCCGCACATTCGGTCCGACTCAACCCACCACAGCATCGCCGACCTGTTCAACGGCGTAGCCAAGCATGTGGCCACCCATCGCGGCGATTCGCTGGAGTGGCAGAACAGTCATGCACTGGAGGGCAACCTGGTCGAGGCGATCAGCGCGCTCAAGCGCCAGGATGGCCCCCGGCTACTGACACAAGGCAGTGGCGATCTCGTGCGCCAACTACTTGCCGCAAGCCTGGTGGACGAGTTGCGGCTGATGATTCACCCCATCCTGCTGGGGCGCGGCAAGCGCTTGTTCGACGACAACGCACAAGCATCGGCCTTCACGCTGGCGAGTTCGATCAGTTCGCCCTCCGGCGTGCTGATCGCCCGCTACATCCGCAGCGGCGAAGTACGAACCGGCAGCTTCGAAGGCGTCCGGCAGTAATCCGCTTTTGTGGGAGCGGGCTTGCTCGCGAAGGCGGCGGATCAGCCAACATTGATGTAGCTGACACACCACTTTCGCGAGCAAGCCCGCTCCCACAAAGGGGGTGCTCAGGCCACCTGCATCAACTTCGCATAGGCCTGCAGATGGTGATCGTCGTCGCCGAACTGACGCGCCACCATCAGCAGATGCTTGGCGTGGTGCGACAGCATGTACTCCCAGGTCAGGCCGATACCGCCGTGCAACTGGATGCCCTGGTCCGCGACAAAACGGCTGGCGCGACTGACGATGAACTTGGCGGCGGCCAGGACGCGGCTGCGCTCGTCACTGTCGGCCTGATCGGCCACGCAGGCGGCGAGCAGGGTCATCGAGGTGGCCTGGTCCAGTTCGATGCGCATATCGACCATGCGGTGTTGCAGCACCTGGAACTTGCCGATGACCTGGCCGAACTGCTGGCGCGTCTTCAGGTAATCGAGGGTCAACGCGCACGCCGCTTCCATGCTGCCGACAGCTTCGGCGCATTGCGCGGCGATGCACCGGCCTTGCTGATATCGCAGCGCCGGCAAGGCCTGCCCCACTTCGCCGAGTACCGCGGTGCTTTTGACGAACACGTCTTCAAGGTACAACTCGCAGGCCATCCGCCCGTCCAGGGTGTCGAAGGTGCGTCGACTGACACCCCTGTCTTGCGGATCGACCAGGAACAGGCTGATGCCCTTCTCGTCCCGAACCCCGTGGCTGGTGCGTGCCGAAACCAGCATCAGCCCGGCGCTCTGGCCGCCGATGATCACCGACTTGCGACCATTGAGTTTCCAGCCGCCGGTGACCGCCTCGGCGATCGTCTGCACGTCGTGCAGCAGGTAGTGACTCTGCGGCTCATCGAGGGCCACGGCCAGTTGCAGGCTGGCGCTGCCGACTGGCGGCAACAGTTGGTCTTTCTGGGCCGCTGTGCCCAACTGCTCGATCAGGCCGCCAGCGAAAATCACCGACTGCAGGTAGGGCTCCAGGCACAAGCCCCGGCCCAGTTCGGTCATGATCAGCATGTTCTCCACACCGCTGCCGCCGTAACCGCCATAGGCCTCGGCAAAGGGCACGGCGCAGAGGCCCAACTCGCCCAGTTGCTGCATGAACGGGCCGCTGAAACCGTCCCGGCCCTGGCGGTATTGCTCGCGATGCTCAAAACCATACACGTCACGCACCAGGCGCGCGGCGGTGTCCTGCAGCATCTGTTGCTCTTCTGTCAGTTTGAAATCCATGATCGTGGCGCCTTACAGTTCGAGGATCATTTTCGCGATGATGTTCTTCTGGATTTCATTGGCGCCGCCATAAATCGAGGCCTTGCGCGCATCCAGATACTGGTAGGTGGCCGCGCTGCTGTAGTCGGTGTAGAGCAACGGTTCGCTGCCATAACCCAGTTCATCTTCAATGAACGGCAACGCGTACGGCCCCACGGCCTTGCTGATCAGGTAGGTAATCGCCTGGCGGACCTCGGTGCCCTTGATCTTCAGGAACGAGCTTTCGGCACCAGGTACATCGCCGTTCTGGGTCGCCGCCAGCGTGCGCAGGTTGCTCATCTCGGCGGCCATCAGCTGCATCTCGACTTCGGCGATCTGCGCACGGAACAGCGGATCCTCGATCAGCGGCCGCCCGTCACGCACTTCCTGGCTGGCAATGCGCTTGAGCCGCGTGAGCAAGGCCTTGTTCTGCGCGATCCCGCCGATGCTGGTGCGTTCGTGGGTCAGCAAATACTTAGCGCAGGTCCAGCCCTCGTTTTCCTGCCCGACCAGATTGGCCACCGGCACCCGCACATTGTCGAAGAACACTTCGTTGACTTCATGTTCGCCGTCCAGGGTGATGATCGGTCGCACGGTGATGCCCGGGGTTTTCATGTCGATCAGCAGAAATGAAATACCCCGTTGCTGACGGGCCTCGGGGTCGGTGCGCACCAGGCAGAACATCCAGTCGGCGAAGTGCGCCAGCGTGGTCCAGGTTTTCTGGCCATTGACCACATAGTGATCGCCATCGCGTACGGCGCGTGTTTTCAACGACGACAAGTCAGAACCGGCACCGGGTTCGGAGTAGCCCTGGCACCACCAGTCTGCACAGGACAGTATGCGTGGCAGGAAGTGCGCTTTCTGCTCTGCCGTGCCGAACTTGATGATCACCGGAGCGACCATCTTCAAGCCGAAGGACACTACCTTCGGCGCACCGGCGGCGAAGCATTCTTCGTCGAAAATATGCTTCTGCACGGCGCTCCAGCCAGTGCCGCCGAACTCCACCGGCCAGCCCGGCGCAAGCCAGCCCTGGCGGTCGAGTATCTGCATCCATTGCACCTGATGCTCCTTGCTCAGGCGTTTGCCGAGGATAATTCGCTCGGACAACTCCTTCGGCAAGTTATTACGCAAAAAGGCCCGGACCTCCTGGCGAAAGGCTTGTTCGTGCACCGAGAATTCAATGTCCATCCATCAACTCCAAAAAGCGTTTGGGCGTGCCTTTAGCCAATTACTGCTCATCCTCCTGTAGGAGCGAGCCTGCTCGCGATGGATTCAAGAGCGCCGCGTTTAACCAGCGAACACGCGTTTTCGTTAACGACCATCGCGAGCAGGCTCGCTCCTACAGGGGAATCAGGCCAATCATTCGAAAACGATGACCGAGCGCGCCAGCTCACCGCGACGCAACTCATCGAACGCCTCGTTGATCTGGTCCAGGCGGATGCGCTGGGAAATCATCTCGTCGAGCTTGAGCCGACCCTGCATGTAGAAATCCACCAGGCGCGGCATGTCCACCGGGAAGCGGTTGGAGCCCATCAGCGAGCCCTGGATGCGCCGTTCGTGGAGCAACTGCAGCGGGTCGATTTCGATTTTCAGGCCGGGCTTGAGCATGCCGATCACGGTGGCGGTACCGCCGCGCGCGAGCATGGCGAACGCCTGCTCGGCGGTCTGCTTGAGGCCGATGCATTCGAACGCGTGGTGCACGCCACCACGGGTCAGCTCCAGCACCTGCTTGGCGGCATCGCCGTCGCGGCCGTTGATCACATCGGTGGCACCGAACTGCCTGGCCAGTTCCAGCTTCGAGTCGAGCATGTCGATGGCGATGATGCGCCCTGCCCCGGCCAGCGCCGCGCCATTGATCGCGGCCAGGCCGATACCGCCGCAGCCGATCACGGCCACGGTCTCGCCCGGACGCACCTTGGCGGTGTTGAACACCGCGCCAGTGCCGGTGGTGACCGCGCAACCGAGCAATGCCGCACGGTCCAGCGGCATGTCGCGGCGGATCGCCACGCAGGCGTTTTCGTGCACCAACATCTGCTCGGCGAACCCGGACAGGTTGACGAATTGCGGCATCGGCTTGTGCACGTAGGTCAGGCGCGGCTCTTCGTCCTTGCCGCGCTTGGTTTCCGGCGACACGCAGCGCGCCAGGTGACCGGTCACGCAGTGATCGCAGTGACCGCAGAACACGGTAAGGCAGGTGACCACATGGTCGCCGGGCTTGACCGAGCGCACTTCGGAGCCGACCTGCTCGACCACGCCAGCGGCTTCATGGCCCAACACCATGGGGCCCGGGTACGGGAACGAACCGTCGATGACGTGCAGGTCCGAGTGGCAAACGCCGACCGCTTTGGTGCGGATCAACACTTCGCGCGGACCCGGTTTGCTGATGCCCACTTCTTCAATGACCAGCGGGGCTCCAACCTGATGGAATACGGCAGCTTTCATGGCAGTTCTCTCGACAATGATGTGGGGTTCAGGCCGGGTTGGCCGTGCGCAAAACGGCTTTGGCGTGGCTGAAGGTGCGGAAACCGTCGATGCCGTGGTAGGCGCCCATGCCGCTCGGGCCGACGCCGCCGAACGGCAGGCCTTCGGTGCTGGCGTGGCTCATCACGCCGTTGAGGGTCACGCCGCCAGAGCAGGTACGCGTGAGCACCTGCGCTTCTTCGCTGGCGTCTTTGCCGAAGTAGTACAGCGCCAGCGGACGCGGCCGCGCATTGATCTGGGCGATGACTTCGTCGAGGGTTGCGTAGGGTTTGATCGGCAGCAGCGGACCAAAGATTTCGTCCTGCATCACCTGCAGATCGTCGCCGGGGTTGCGCAGCAGCGTCGGTACGATCTTGTTCAGCGTCGATTGGCTGAAGTCTTCCGCCGCGGCGTTCAGTTCGATCAGTTCGACACCGGCGGCGCGGGCCTCGCTCAGGTAACCCTGCAAGCGTTCGACATGGCGGGCGTTGATGATCGAGGTGTAGTCAGGGTTGTCCCTGAGCGTCGGGAAGAACTTTGCGACCACGGCCTTGGCCACGCCGATGAAGGCGTCCACCGACTCCTGCGGGACGAACACATGGTCCGGTGCCACGCACAACTGGCCGGCGTTGAGCAGCTTGCCGATCACCACCTTGGCCACCGCGTCGTTGAAGTCCGCCGAGCGCGAGATGATCGTCGGCGATTTGCCGCCCAGCTCCAGGGTTACCGGCACCAGGTTCTCCGCCGCCGCCCGCAACACGTGCCTGCCGATGCTGGTGGCACCGGTGAACAGCAGATGGTCGAACGGCTGGCCGCAGAACGCCTGGCCGACCTGCGCGTCACCCAGGACCACCGCCACTTCCTCTTCGGCGTACACCGAACGAATCAGCCTGGCGATCAGCGCCGAGGTGTGCGGATTGAATTCCGACGGCTTGATCATCACTCGGTTGCCTGCGGCCAAAGCACCGGCCAGCCCGCTGAACACCATGTAGCCGGGCACGTTCCACGCGGTGACGATGCCGACCACGCCGAGCGGTTGATACTGCACCCAGGCTTCACCGGCCCGGGCCTGACGTTGTTCCGGGCGCATCCATGACGCCAGTTCGGCCTTGGTCTGCTTGAGCGTGGCCAACGGCGACAGCACTTCACTACCCTTGGAGAAACCGGGGTTGCGATGGCCGAAATCGGCGGTCAGGGCGTCGATGATTTCCTGCTCATGCTCGACCAGCAAACCAATGGCCCGGTCGAGCAACTCACAACGCTCCTCGAAACTATAGGGTTCGCGGGCCTGGAAGGCCGCCCTTTGCTTTTCCAGGATCGTGCGGATTTCACAGTTCGTCGAACGCTCGATGGCACTCATCACTACCTCTCTTGTTTTTTTCGGGACGCGGCCACCAGCGGGGCTGCGATGCGCAGGGTCTGGCTGCATGGTTGATCATCGCTGGCGCCGCGCCGCCACCCGGACCGGGTGGGTGGCGTCACGTCGATGGACTCAAGCCAGGATGCCCATGGCCTTGGCACTGTTGATCGCCTGGGTGCGACGGCATGCGCCGAGCTTGACGTTGATGTTCTTGGCGTGGGTTTTCACGGTGTTTTCCGAGATGAACAAGCGGCTGCCGACTTCGCGTACCGACATGCCTTCGGCGAGCAACTTGAGCACCGACACCTCGCGCGGTGTCAGGTCGTCCTGGTAATCCGGCACGCCGCTCGTGCGCGCAGGCGAGGCTTTGTCGTCGTTGGCCGGTTGCTCGCGGGCGGCGATCCTGGCTTGCTGTCGCGCGATCGGCCCCTGGTAGCACGCCGCGTGGACCTTGCCCCAATGCATGCGCCGCTCGGCTTCATGCAAATGCCAGCGGGCCTTTTCCAGGTCATGGCTGCGAGCGGCGATTTCCGATAACAGCAGATAGGCGTTGAGCACAAAAGGCGCGCAGCAGTCGCGAACCTGCAACAGCCCCGCCTGCACCACCACCTCGGCTTCGTTGACGTGGCCCTGTTGCAACAACAACTCGCCTTGCTGGAACAACAGTCGACCGCGCAACGGATAAGGCTGTCCCGTACTGACGGTCAACCGGTTGAGCTCGCTGCGCACCAGCGATTGCGCGAGCCGCGACTGCCCCTGAAGCATCAGCAAGCGCACCCGGTCGACGTTGACCAGCACCTCCGATTCATGGCTGCCCTGGCGTCGGGCCAGCTCCAGCGAGTGATCCAGCAGCGACTGGGCCTCGACGAGGTCGCCGGCATCCATCGCGATGCGTGCCAGGATGCAATGGCACAACAGCACCGACAGCCAATCCTCAGCCGTCAGGTAGTCAAGGGCCGCACGACAATGCAGGCGCGCCGGATCGACATGGCCGCGCTGTGCCTGCAAGGTGCCGTACAAGGCCTGCCAGTTTGCCAGCAGGCGCTGGTTGCGCCGCGTATCGGCCAACGGCAGAAAGTGCCCGAGTCGCATCAGGCAATCACCGGCTTCGTCCAGCCGCCCGCTGAACAACAACGCCTTGGCACACAGGTAAATCAGGCGCGGGCTGCTGTGCAGCAATTGCGGTTCGATACGCTCGCGCCAGTCCATCAGCTTGTTCAGATGCCGTTCGCCGAGGATCCAGCTCAGCCACAAGCGCTCCATGTAATTGGCCGCCACCTCGGGCTGATCGGCGCATAACGCCTGCTCGACGGCATCGTCGACATGCCCCAGCACGCTGAGCAACTGGCAGGCTCGCAAGCGCAAGCGGTTCAGTGCCAGGCCGGTCATCTGCTGCTGTAGCGCCCGGGCTACGACGGGTAGCAGCCGGAACCAGCCAGGTTGTTGATCGATCGGGAACACAAAGGCCTGGCCGTGCAGCAGGCTGTCGAACACCCGACCGCCCTGCTGGCCTTCCCACAACTGTTCGCAGAGGTCGGCACTGACCCGAGACAAATGCGCGAGGCCACACAAGACCTCGCGCTGCTCTTCACTGAGCCGCGACAGCAATTCACGCTCAAGGTACTGACCGAGCAAGGGAGCCGAAAGCGACAGGCGAACACCGGCGCACCACCCGCCGGTCTCATGCCAGAGCTTTTCCCTGGACAGTGCATCGGTGTGCGGCGCGAGGGCATCGATCAGCGATTCGAATTCGTCGGGGCGCAGGGCCAGTTGCCGGGCATCGAGCTCCAGCAGTTGGCCGGTCAGCATCAGGCGCGGCAAATTCCAGTCCGGGCGTTGACGGCAGGTGACCAGCACTTGCAGGTGCGGTTTTTTCAGGGACAGGAGTTGGTCGAACCAGTGGTTCAGGTCTGGCGGCAGCTGTGCCGGCAGGTCGTCGAAGATCAGGCTTAGCTTGAGATCTTCGCTGTCAGCAAGGGCCTCTTCGCGAGCAAGCCCGCTCCCACAGGGGAACGCGGTCAACTGTGGGAGCGGGCTTGCTCGCGAAAGGGGTGTAACAGGCACCGACACTCCTGAATCGAGAAACGCCAGCACCCCATCCGCCGCCGTATCAACCGCCAACCCCAACGC
>NZ_JAHBDR010000099.1:0-27880 GCF_019956575.1 Pseudomonas sp. A-R-19 | reverse complement strand
CGCTTTGCAGGTCTTCGTCGCGCAGGTGGGACTTGCCGAGCACGCGGTAGGGTTCGGCGTAGTGGTAGGCGTCGCCGTAGGTGTTGTCGGCGACGCCGCGGGTCGTGGCCACGCCGTGGGTGGTGGGCTCGCCGAGGGTCTGGTCGACCTCGCCGTCGAGGTAGGCGCGGCTGTCGTCGGGGTGATAGGCGCGCACGCTGACCTGCTGTTCCACCACCCGGTGGCGGGTTTTCAGGGCCCAGACGCTGTCCTCGACGCTGTTGCTGAAGCCCGAGGGCGAGCGCAGCGGCAGTTCGACGTCGAACTGGTAGCAGCGCTGGTCATCGCAGAACTCGACGACGTCGAAGGCGAGCTCTTCGTGCTGGGTGCAGCGGTACCAGATGCCGAGCTCGGCCAGGATCCGGCTGATGAAGGCGAGATCGCTTTCCTGGTACTGCATGACCTGCTCGCGTTGTGGGTACTCGCGCTTGAGGTTGAAGCGAAAGTGCCCGGTGTCGAGACCATGACGGTCGCGCAGGATGCTTTTGACGATGTCTGGCACGGATTGGTGCTGATAGATCCGTGTCTGCTGGCCGCGATCGAGCAGGGCCAGGCGCGGTTGCAGGGTGACTTCGTAGCGGGCTTCGTCGATTGAACCGGACAGGCGCTGGCAGGCGGTGATGCGGCCGTACAGC
The DNA here is from genome assembly GCF_019956575.1 of Pseudomonas sp. A-R-19. NCBI lineage: Bacteria > Pseudomonadati > Pseudomonadota > Gammaproteobacteria > Pseudomonadales > Pseudomonadaceae > Pseudomonas > Pseudomonas sp. A-R-19. The sequence goes on along the minus strand of NZ_JAHBDR010000099.1, from coordinate 27,206 downwards.
GTGCGCAGCGGCATTATCGGCCTGGGCACTTCCCAGTCGAACACGGGCACGTTGGACGGTGCGTCGTACAGGCTGAACTCGGCGTACTGGCCGATGAATTTTTCCGTGTCGATGTCGAGGTCGCTGGCAGTGAATTCGATGCGGTAGAGGTAGGGTTGGCTGAGGTACTCATGGCCCTCGAAGGCGAGGACGTCGAGGTGGGTGTCGAGCTGGTCGATCTTGAGTGTGTGGCGGTTGTGGTCGAAGACGGTGCGCGGTACGTTGGACAAAGTCAGACCTCCCTGGCCTATCGAAGCGGATGGGGAGGCGTTCGTTAGCCCCCTCGTTCAAGCGCTCGACAGCTTTCAGGAAGGTAAAAAAGGTTGATATAGGAAGTTTCTGGTGGTGGCGTAGGAAGCGTCTTGGTGTCGACCTGCCTGGTCTGTGGGATATTTCGCGGCCGGAACCTGTGGCAGTTTTTACGGGTTTGAAGCTGCCGATTGCAGGGTGTCAGGCAAATCGTTTCAGGCTTGCAGCTTGAGCCCTGGAGCCTGCAACGGATCCTCCGTTAACTCCCGAATAAACAACCCCAGCAACTCCGACTGGCTGCCAATCCCCAACTTCGCATAAATATTCTTGCGATGAATCTTCACCGTCCCCGGGCTGATGTTCAGTTGTTCGGCCACCGAGGCGCTGGAGTGGCCGCGCAGCAACAGTTGCACGATTTCCTGCTCACGCCCGGTGAGGATGTGCGCGCCGAAGTGGTCGAAGGCTTCGCGGATCTTGAAGTCCAGGTCCTGCGCTGGTCGCGGCTCCTGAGCCTGACGCAAGCGCCAGGCTTCGTTGATGACCTGCTCGACCACTGCTTGCGCGCATTCGACCAACTGCATTTCGTCCCGGCTGAATGCACAGCTGGCACTGGAGCGCATCAACGACAACACCGCCGTGGCACCACCGCCGAGGTCGACGAAGAACGCCACTTCCTCGGCCAGGCCGGTTTGCTGGTAATAGGTCAGGAAGTATTCGCCAAGGTAGAAATGGTCGGGGGCGAATTGGCGCAGGCGCCACAACCCCGGCGCCTGCCCGCGGGTACAGGCCAGGTAGAACGGATCAAGCAGGTAAGGCCCGCACTGATAGTCGTCGACATACACCGCACGCTTGTCCGCCGAGAAGGTATCGAACAACGCCAATGGCCGGTGATTGCCTTCGTAGACAAACAACACGAAATGATCGACCGGGCAGATTTGCCGCAGCCAGTGGCTCAACCCCGACAGCCGCGCATGTCCGGCAGGCAGGTCGAGCAGGTGGGCGACTCCGGTGGTCCAGAGTTTCAGTTCCTTGGGGCGCATGGCGACTACAGGCAGAAGAGGATGGCCTTTGGATGCACAAAGTACGCCATGGCGGGTGGCCCCGTGTGGAACGGGGTGGCGCACGACATGGCGTTTAAAAGACGCACCGCATTGGGGCCAGGTGTTACCGAGTGCTACAGGGCTGGTAGCAGAAATGATCAGGCGGTGGAGTTGTGCTGGACGATCTGGACAAGATTGCCGCAGGTGTCGTCCAGTACCGCGAGGGTGACCGGTCCCATCACCGTCGGTGGGCGGGTGAACTGCACGCCGGCGGCGCTGAGCCGGACATATTCGGCTTGCACGTCATCGACGCCGAAAAACGTGCAGGGAATGCCGTCCTGCTTGATTGCTGCCTGGAACGCCTTCGCCGCAGGATGGGCATTGGGCTCCAGCAGCAGCTCGACGCCCTCGGGATCGCCGGGAGAGGTCAGGGTCAACCAGCGATGTTCGCCCATGGGAATATCGTGCTTGAGTTGAAAACCGAGCACATCCCGGTAGAAGGCCAGCGCCTTGGCCTGATCATCGACGAGCACGCTGGTGACTACGATTTTCATGGGTTTTTCCTCCTGATGGCTGTTCACACTCCTGACGAGCGTTGTCCAGTAGACGGCAACAGTATGGTCAGAATTCCCAGCAGCGGCAGGTACGAGCACAAGGTGTAGACGTACTCGATGCCATGGATATCCGCCAGGTGCCCCAGCAACGCCGCCCCGATCCCGCCGAAACCGAACATCAGGCCGAAGAACACCCCGGCGATCATGCCGACGTTACCCGGCACCAGTTCCTGGGCGAAGACCACGATGGCTGAGAATGCCGAGGCGAGGATGAAGCCGATGATCATGCTCAGCACGCCCGTCCAGAACAGGTCGACGTAGGGCAGGGCGAGGGTGAAGGGCGCCGCTCCGAGGATCGAGAACCAGATCACTTGCTTGCGGCCGATCCGGTCGCCGATCGGGCCACCAAAGAAGGTGCCTGCCGCGACGGCGCCGAGGAACAGGAACAGGTACAGCTGCGAACTGGCCACCGACAGGTCGAACTTCTCGATCAGGTAGAAGGTGAAGTAACTGGTGAAGCTGGCCATGTAGAAGTATTTGGAAAACACCAGCAACGCCAGCACCACCAGGGCGAAAGTCACTCGCTGTTTCGACAGGCCGTGGGTAGCCTTGCTGCCTTGCTTGAGCTTGAACAGGTTCAGGTGATTGCGGTACCAGCGGCTCAGGCCGTACTGCACGAGGATGGCAAACACCGCGAACAGGCCGAACCAGGCGACGTTGCCTTGGCCATAGGGAATGATGATCGCAGCGGCCAGCAAGGGGCCGAAGGCGCTGCCGGCGTTGCCCCCGACCTGAAAGGTCGACTGCGCCAGGCCGTAGCGACCGCCCGAAGCCAGGCGCGCCACCCGCGAGGTCTCCGGGTGAAAGGTCGACGAGCCGACGCCCACCAGCGCCGAGGCCACGAGAATCGCCGGGAAGCTGCCGACCATCGACAGCATCAGGATGCCGATCAGGGTGCAGACCATGCCCGCCGGCAACAGCCACGGCTTGGGATGACGGTCGGTGTAGAAACCGATCCAGGGTTGCAGCAGCGAAGCGGTGAGCTGGAAGGTCAGGGTGATCAGCCCGACCTGGGTGAAGCTCAGGCCATAGGTGGTCTTGAGCATCGGGTAGATCGACGGCAGCACGGCCTGGATCAGGTCGTTGATCAGGTGCGCCAGGGCGCAGGCGCCGATGACGCGCATGACCAGCGGGCTGGCCTGGCTTGCAACCGAGGCGGTGGGTGAGGGTGAGCTGAGGGTGGTGGTCGACATGGGCGTTCTTCCGGATAAACGCGAACTGCGAAGCAGTCAATTTCAGGGTTCGGCGTTATCCTAGGGGCCTTGAAATCGCCCGTCTCGCGCAGATCGGGCAGTGACCATCGCAAAAAGGGCGTCATGATCAAACCACTGGATAAATTTCTCGCGGACATCGACCAGGGCGACTGGGACGTTCGCAGCAGCGCGACCGATTACCCGGAAAACTGGTTTATCCAGCCGCACTCCCACGAGAAGCATCAACTGATCTATGCCATCGAAGGGGTGATGGTGGTGCACGCCGCAAGCAGCCAATGGACCGTACCGCCGAGCCGTGGCATCTGGATGCCGAGTGGGCAAGTGCACTCGATTCGCTGTGTCGGGCCAATCAAGATGCGCAGTGTGTTCGTGCACCCTGACGCGAGCATCGGACTGCCCGCCGAACCTCGGGCCGTGAGCGTTTCTGCACTCCTGAGTGAGCTGATCAAAGTCTCGGTTGATTTCGACTTCGGCGAAGAACCGAACGCACGGGAGGCCCGCGTACTGCGCCTGATCCTGGATGAGCTGACGATCCTGCCGACCTTGCCATTGAACCTGCCACAGCCCGCCGATCCACGGATCAACCTGATCTGTAGCGCATTGCAGCGTGATCCTGGGGATGGCTCGACCCTGGCGGACTGGAGCGAGCGGCTGAGCCTGGACGCCAAAACCATCCAGCGCCGTTTCCGCAGGGAAACCGGCATGACCTTCGGCCAATGGCGCCAGCAAGCGCGACTGCTGCTGGCGCTGGAACGAATCGCCGTGGGGGAGAAGATCATCGACATCGCCGGGGAGTTGGGCTACGACAGCCCGAGCGCGTTCACCACCATGTTCAAGAAACAGTTTGGCAAGACGCCGAGTGATTTTTTCAAGTGATGAAAAGGGTGTTCCTCTGCAGAGCGGAACAGCCGTGCCAGCGGATCAACTTCAAACAAACATCCGCAACAGGATCGTCGCCAGAATCACCGTCGAAGCCCCGCCAATTCGCGTGGAGATCTGTGCGAACGGCATCAGCGACATGCGGTTCGACGCCGAGAGGATCGCCACGTCCCCGGTGCCGCCCAGGCCGCTGTGGCAGCAGGTGACGATGGCCGATTCGATGGGGTACATCTTCATCAGGTTGCCGATGAAGAAACCGGCCACGGTCATCGACACCACCACCGAGACGCAGACCAGCACATAGCCGACCGAGAACACTTTGACCACGCTGTCCAGTGGCACGTAGAGCATGCCCAGGCCAATCATCACCGGCCAGATGAACGCGGCGGACACCAGTTTGTAGAAGGTGTTGGCGCCTTTCTCGAGTTTTTCCGGCAGCACCCGGGCGTACTTGAACAGCACCGCCGCGAGAATCATCATCACCGGGCCGGGAATGCCCACGACTTTTTCCAGCAGGCCGCCGAGGACGAAAAACGCGCAGATCAGCAGCACGCCGGCGCCCATGACGCGGAAGTCGACAAGGGCACCGGTGTCTTCCTTGACCTTGAATTTATCGTTCTCGTCCCTGGCGCGGATCAGCGCACCTTCGCCATTGATGCTCGGGCGCTTCAGCGCCAGGCGAGCGAGAAAGCCGGCACAGATGATCGCCACGATATTGCCGACCACCGCCGCTGGTGCCAGTTGCGCCACATAGATATCCGGGGTGCCGCCGAGGATCGCCGAGTAGGCCAGCGACAGGGGCAGGATGCCTTCACCGATCCCGCCGCCAATGATCGGCACGATGATGAAGAAGAACGTGTGGTGGAAGCTGTAGCCGACCAGTTTGCCGACGATCAATCCGCTGGCGACGGCCGCCAGGGTGCCGACCAGCAGGGGGATGAACATCCTGATCATGCCCTGGACCAGAATGAAGCGGCTCATGCCCAGAATGCTGCCGACCACCAGGCTGGCGATCACGAAGTACAAGAAGTTGGCGTCCTTCATGAGCATTTTGGTCGCGTCGATCGTCGCCGGCCCGAAGAAGCCGTAGAACACCAGGATCGACGGCAGCATCAGGCACAGGATGGCGCCGCCACCGATTTCCTTGAGGATCGGCAGGCGCGAGCCCAGTTGGCCGAAGAACACGCCCATGGTCATGATCACGGCGAGCCCGCCGATCATGTTCTTGGGCAGGAAACCCAGGTGCGCGGAGAGAAAGACAATCAGGGCGATGCCAAGGAATACCGGCAGCGGGATGACGCCGATTTCGTAGGCGCAGAGGCTGCGCAGGCGTTGCACGAAACCGCCGTCGGGGGCGTTAAGGATTTGCTCATAGGGCTTGTTCATGTTGCGCTTTCCTCATGCTTGTTTTTATCGAGGATGCAGAAACCACGGCTCACCGGGGATGGATTGCTCCTCGGTAGATCGATGGTATCCTTCGCAAATAACGCAATAAACAGCGAAAGTATGAGGCGTATGAACACGAATCGTGATCAGTTTCCCTTGCCGGAAGACCTCAAGGTTTTCCTCACCGTCGTGCGCAAAAACGGCTTCGCCAGTGCCGCCGAGGAGCTGGGGTATTCGCCGGCCTACATCAGCAAGCGCATTTCCGTGCTGGAAACCACGCTCACGACGCGCCTGCTGCACCGCACGACAAGGCGCATCGCGCTGACTGACGACGGCGAGCGGGTGCGGGTATGGGCGGAGAAATTGCTCGGTGACTTCGATGACTTCGTCAGCGAAATATCCGAGGCGCGGCAACAGCCGATGGGCTCGCTGCACATCTGCAGCAGTTTCGGCTTTGGCCGCAATCATGTGGCACCGGCGATCTGCGAGCTGTCGCAAACCTACCCCAAGCTCGAGCTGCGCCTGGACGTGTTCGATCGTGTGGTCGACATCGTCGGCGAGGGTTTCGACCTGGAAATTCGCGTGGGGGATGACCTGCCGGGCCAGCACCTGGGGCGCAAACTGGTGAGCAACCGGCGGGTGCTGTGTGCAACGCCCGAATACCTGCAGCGGCGCGGTGTACCGCAATCGCTGGCGGACTTGAAAGACCACGATTGCCTGGTGCTCAAGGAGCGCAACAACGCATTCGGCGTGTGGAGCCTGGCGAAGGGCGGGCAGGAAGAGTCGGTGCGTGTCAGCGGGCCGTTATCGTCCAACAACGGTGAGATCGTGTTGCAGTGGGCCCTGAGTGGCGGCGGGATTCTGTTGCGCTCGATGTGGGACGTGAAGCCGATGCTCGAGCAGGGGCGGCTGGTGCAAGTGCTGCATGAGTACACCCAGAGCGCCAACGTGTGGGCCGTGTACCCGACGCGGCTGAGCCAATCGGCCAAGCTGCGGGTGTGCGTCGAGTTTCTCGAAGAGTACTTTCGTCATCTGTCGGTTGAATAAACCACCGACGCCTTGATCCTCTGTAGGAGCGAGCTTGCTCGCGATGGTCGTCAACGATAACGCGTGCTAACTGGCTAAACGCGTCGCCCTTGAGTCCATCGCGAGCAGGCTCGCTCCTACAAATCATTGACGCAACAGCCACAGCCAGAGGTTTTTCCGTCAGCCCAACCAGGGGTTCTCCGCCAGGTGCCGGGCCTCGAAACCGCGAATCTGCTCGGCCCGTTGCAACGTCGTGCCAATCGCATCCAGCCCCAGCAGCAACGATTGCTTGCGCAGTTGATCGATCTCGAACGCGATCACCTTGCCGTCCGCCAGTTCGATGGTTTGTTCCGGCAGATTGACGCTGATTCGAGCCGTAGCCGGGTTGCTGATCAACGCGGCCACCTGCTTGAGTTGGTCCTCGGTCAGCTGAATCGCCAACACCCCATTGCGCTGGCAGTTATCGTAGAAAATGCCGGCGAAGCTGGTGCCGATCAGTGCGCGGATGCCCACTTGCTTGAGCCCCCAGACCGCATGTTCGCGGCTCGAACCACAACCGAAATTGGGCCCCGTCAGCAGAAACGCCGCCTCGTTCCAGGCCGGTTGATTGAGGATGAACCCGGGGTTGGGCTCACCGGACGCCAGGAACCTCAGGTCAAAGAACAGCCCCTTGTCCAGGCCCTTGCGATCAATCCCTTTGAGGAACTGCTTGGGCATGATCACGTCGGTGTCGATGTTGGCGGCCAGAAGCGGGGCGGCACTGCCGCTGACGAGAGTGAAAGGTTGCATGGTTCAAGCCTCCAGCGCGAACGTGCGCACGTCGGTCAAATGCCCGGTAATCGCCGCGGCGGCGACCATGGCCGGACTCATCAAGTGGGTGCGCGCGCCAGCGCCCTGGCGTCCTTCGAAGTTGCGATTGGTGCTTGAAGCGCAGCGATCACCGGGGGCGAGCACATCGTCATTCATCGCCAGGCACATCGAGCAACCGGACTGGCGCCATTCGAAACCGGCATCGAGGAAGATCTGCGCCAGCCCTTCGTCTTCGGCCTGGTTTCGCACCAGCGTCGAGCCGGGCACGATCATCGCCCGCACGTGGGCCGCCACGCGTTTGCCGCGCACGACGCGGGCGACATCGCGCAGGTCTTCGATGCGCGCATTGGTGCAGGAGCCGATGAAGGCATGGCTGATCACCACGTCGCTCAGCGGCATGCCCGGTTCCAGGCCCATGTAGTTCAGGGCGCGTTGCATGCCCTGGCGCAGGATCAGGTCCGGCTGCGCGGCCGGGTCCGGCACCTGTCCGCCCACCGGTGCGGCCTGATCGGGGCTGGTGCCCCAGGTGACCATGGGTTCCAGGGTCCCGACATCCAGGCTGACTTCGCGATCGAACACCGCAGCGGCGTCGCTGTGCAGGCCTCGCCATTTCGCGACGGCCTGTTCCCACAGTTGGCCCTGAGGGGCCCGGGGCTTGAGTTGCAGATAGGCAAAGACCTTGTCATCGGGGGCCATGAACGCGCCCCGGGCGCCGGCTTCGACGGCCATGTTGCAGATGGTCATGCGCGCTTCGACGCTGAGGGCGTCGATAGCCTGGCCGGCGAACTCGATGGCGTAACCGGTGGCGCCGGAAGCGCCGATGTTTTCGATCAGGGCCATGATGATGTCCTTGGACGTCACACCGGCCCCGAGCACGCCATTGACCGTTACGCGCATGCTCTTCAGGCGTTTGTAGACCAGGGTTTGCGAGGCCAGCAGGTGTTCGATTTCCGAGGTGCCGATTCCGAAACCGAAGGCTCCCAGGGCGCCGTAGGTGGTGGTGTGGCTGTCGCCGGCGGCCACGACCATGCCCGGCAGGATAAAGCCTTGCTCGGGGGCCACGACGTGCTCGATGCCCTGGCGCTTGTCCAGCACGTCGAACAGCTCGATGCCGAAGTCGCGACAGTTTTCTTCGAAGTAGGACACCTGGAGGGCGCCCCCGGCATCCGGCATGGCGGCAATGCGCGTCGGTGCCGTCGGGTTGACGTGGTCGACGACCGCCAGCGTCGCCCCCGGACGCCACGCCTTGCGGCCCGCTTCACGCATGCCGCTGAAGGCTTGCGGGCTGGTGTATTCGTTGGCGACCTGGCGGTCGATGTACAGCAGCACATGGCCCTGATCGTCGAGGGTGCAAACCGTGTGACTGTCGATGTGTTTCTGGTAGAGCGTTCTAGGGCTGTGCATGGAGTGGGCTCTTGTTGTCATGCGAGATCACGGAAACATGCCCACAGCATATTCATCGCGAATCCTGCATCAAGGTCCATTGGGTGAAGGCATTGAACACGATCTGTGAATTGCACAGCGCTGCTCAACGTAAAGAAACTACCTAGAACACTGCGGCAAATGCCGTCACCGATAGGGTTAGTCTCAATATCCCGCCGGCAGGGGCTGTCATAGGCTGTGGGCTTTGAAAGCCGTTCGCCGGAGTCGCCATGCGTTTTTTTGAACTGATCACTTTTACCGTGCGCGTGCGCACGGTGGCCGATGCGCTGGTACGCATCGAGACTGAGTTGGCGAAGCCGCAAGTCGGCGGCACATTGATGGGCTGCTGGGCCTCGGAGATCGGCCAGTTGAACCAGATCGCCGTGCTGCGCGGCTATGCGGACGAAAGCCTGCGCCAAGCCGAGCGCGAGCGTTTTCTGCTGGGGGGCAGTGCGTTTGGCATCAACGAATTCATCACCGACCTGCGCATCGAAAACTACACACTGTTTCCCTTCCTCGAACCCTTGAGCGCCGGCCAGCATGGTCCGTTCTATGAGTTACGCGTCTACGACCTGATCAGCAGCGGCTTGCAGCCGACCCTCGACGGCTGGAGCAAAGCCATCGAGGTGCGGACCGCCGAGCAGTATTCTTCGGTATACGCGGCGTTCTACGCCACTGACGGTGCGCTGCCGCGCTATCTGCACATCTGGCCGTGGGCCAGCCTTGAACAGCGCTTGCAGGTGCGCACCCAGGCGGTCGCCGACGGCGTCTGGCCGCCGGAAAACTCCGGCCCGCAACTGCGCGACATGCGCTCGACGATCTATTTGCCGGCGAAGTTTTCGCCGTTGCGGTGATTGGGGTGTCGCTCGGCTGCGGTTTTGTGCTTCGGGCTTTTTTGGGGCCGCTGCGCGGCCCAACGGGGGCGAGCCCCCTCGCCACAGTTGGTCTGCGTCTGTTGTGCATGCGTTGTTTCTTGCCCTGATGGCTAGCCCGTAGGGCGCGTGTTTAACGGGCGTCAGGGTTACTTCATGAAAGCTACAAGATCTTGCGTCGTTGCCTACGGTTACGCCAGAATCCGCCGGCTTGTGCGCCTTGGAGCCCATCGGTAACTTGATTCGCGCCACTGCCCATCAGTGGTCGGGTTTAGTCGCCCGTGGTAACTCAGTTGTGCGTGCATCTGTCATGCAGGTCTTTCATTGCCTGTACTTGATGGTGGCTGTACGCAGGGCGCCCTCGGGCGCGCCGGATTGCTGAGTTTCCCGGTCGACTAACCTGCGTACAGCTGCCTCCCCTTTCGTTTAGTCGCAAGAGGGGTGGCACCCAATAGGAAACTCAGCATATGTTCAAGGTAACCCCCAATCCGCCGGACGCCGATCCGACATCTCACTTCCCCTCGGCTGCCGACATCAAAGCCACGCCGCGTACGCCCAGCCACCTGTTTACCGTTGACCCCGAAGCCACGACTGAAACCCTGATGGTGTATCTGGTGGAGACGCTGGCGTCCGTCGATGTGATGGTGCATCAACTGGTGGATCATCTGGACGGTGGGGCGCGCAATGCCCTGCTGGGGATCTCCAACAGTGTGATGCTGGCGGAGATCACGGCGAACCGGGTGTTGGATCGGATTGACCCGCCTGAGTAGGTCCATGCTGACGCGGTGGTCCTTTTGGGGCCGCTGCGCGGCCCAGCGGGAGCAAGCTCCCTCGCCACGTGCCTGTGCCTGTTCAGTGCAACGCCTGTTCGTCCAGGTACTCGTTCAGGCATTCGATGAACGCCTGATGCTGCGTGTGCACCGCGACCGTGGTGGTCAGCGCCAGCAAGACCTTCTGATCGAGGTGCGGTAGCGTCCCGACCAGAACGTTTTCGGTGGGTTCGTTCAGAAACGATCCAGCCTGTACGGCGCAGTCGCCGGCAGGCTGTGGGATTGGGCGCCGATCAAGGGCGAGGCCATCTGCGCAATCATCTCCGCCGTGACCGCTGCCTGGGTCAACCCCAGATGTTGATGACCGAAAGCGAGCAGGACCTTGCCGTCGCACACCCGGTCGATGATCGGCAGGGAGTCGGGCAAGGAGGGGCGGAAACCCATCCACGGTGTGGCGGCTTCAGCACTCAGATCGTGCTTGAACAGGCCTTTGCTCAGGCGGTGCAATTGCCAGGCGCGCTCCATGGTTGGCGGGCTGTCGAGACCTGCGAATTCAACGGTGCCGGCCAGGCGCAGCCCGTCGGTCATCGGCGTCATGATGAACTTGCGCTCCAGCGAGGTGACGGCGAACGGCAAGCGTCCGTGCTCGTGAGGCAGCATCAGGTGATAGCCGCGCTCGGTGTCCAGCGGTACTTTCTTGCCGGTCAGCGCGGCGGTGAGCTTCGCTGAATGGGCGCCACAGGCAATCAATACCTGGCGGCTGCTGAAACGGCCTTGATCGGTGATCAACGACACGCCGAGTTCACTCAGTTGCCCGCCCTCGACTCGCTGCTTGAGGAACTGCACGCCGCTGGTTTTGGCTGCGTGGACCAGTTCGCCGACCACCTGGAAGGGATCGAGAAAATGCCCGGTGCGCGGGAAAAACAAGCCGCCGCGAATCTGTTCGCTGAGCTGCGGCGCCGCATCGCGCACGGCCCTGGCCTGCCAGAAATCCACCGGCACTTGCTGTTGGCGCATGCGCGATTGTAGCGCTTCGATCGCCTGCTGCGAATCGGCGCGCTCGAACACCAGCAGCGAGCCGTCTTCTTTCATCAGTTCGGGACGCTCGATGGTCTGCAGCAAGCGGTGCCAGGCACCCAGGCTGCTTTCATTGAGCGCGCGGATGCCGGCCACGGTGCGCTGGAACGGCGCCGGGCGCAGATTCAACAACAGGCGCACGAACCAGGGCAGGGCCCGGGGCATGTATTTCCAGTCCAGGCGCAGCGGGCCCATCGGGTCCATGAGCATGGCGGGCAGGCGCTTGAGGATCGACAGTTCGGCGATGGGGAACACCTGTTCGGTGGCGAGGTGCCCGGCATTGCCGAACGAGGCGCCCCGACCGGGCTCCTGCTGGTCGATGACCACCACCCGCCGGCCCTGATGCGCCAGGCGCAGGGCGCAGGCGACGCCGATGATGCCGGCGCCTATTACGGCAACGTCTGCCTCGACGTGCGAGGGGTTCAAGGGAGAATGGTTGGTCATGGCCTAGGCTTCTCTCTGGCCGTCGAGCAGGCGACGCAACTGCAACGGATTGCCATGCTTGAGCGCGGCCGGCAACAAGGCGTCCGGGAAGTCCTGGTAGCAGACCGGACGCAGGAAACGCAGGATGGCGGCGGTGCCCACCGAGGTGCTGCGCGCATCGGACGTCGCCGGGAACGGGCCGCCATGAACCATGGCGTCGCATACTTCGACACCGGTCGGCCAGCCATTGACCAACAGGCGCCCGGCCTTGCGCTCCAGGGTCGGCAGCAGGGCCCTGGCGCTTTCCAGATCACCATCGTCCAGCTGCAACGTAGCCGTCAATTGGCCTTCCAGGTGCTCAAGCACTTGGCCGATTTCGTCATCGCTGGCGCATTGCACGATCAACGACGCGGCGCCGAATACTTCCGCCTGCAACGCCGGGTTGGCGAGAAAATCCGAGGCGTGGGTGACGAACAGGTGGGCCTGGCACTGGTTCGGGGTTTCGCCACGCAGGCCGGTTGCCACGGTTTGCGCATGTTCGGCCAGTGATCCGACGCCGGACTCATAAGCATTGAAGATTCCCGGCGTCAGCATGGTTTGCGCCGCGCTGCGTTGTACAAGCTCTGCTGCCGTACTGATGAACCGTTGCAGGTCCGGGCCTTGACGAGCAATCACCAGGCCTGGGTTGGTGCAGAACTGGCCGGCACCCTGGGTGAGGGAGGCGACGAAGCCTTGCGCCAGCGATTCGGCGCGTGATTGCAGGGCTGCCGGGAACAGCAACACCGGGTTGATCGAACTCATTTCCGCGTACACCGGGATCGGCTCGGGACGCGCCTGGGCCGCGTTGCACAAGGCGATGCCGCCGCTGCGCGAGCCGGTGAAACCCACGGCCTTGATGCGCGGGTCGGTGACCAGGGCGATGCCCACTTCGCGGCCGGAGCCGTACAACAGCGAAAACACGCCTTCGTGCAACCCGCACAGTTTGACCGCGCGGGCCACGGCTCGGCCCACCAGTTCACTGGTGCCCGGATGCGCGCCATGGGCCTTGACGATCACCGGGCAACCGGCGGCCAGTGCCGAGGCGGTGTCCCCGCCGGCAACGGAGAAGGCCAGGGGAAAGTTGCTGGCGCCGAACACCGCTACCGGGCCGAGCGGCACCTGACGCTGACGCAGATCCGCGCGGGGCAGGGGCTGGCGTTCCGGCAGTGCGGAGTCGACCCGCACATCCAGCCATTCGCCGGCACGCACGGTGCGGGCAAAGGTGCGCAGTTGCTGGCAGGTGCGGCCGCGTTCACCCAGGATGCGCGGGCGTGGCAGGCCGGTCTCGGCCACGGCGCGGTCGATCAACTCATCCCCCAAGGCTTCGATTTCGCTGGCGATGGTTTCGAGGAATTCGGCGCGTGCGTCCAGGGACGTCGCGCGATAGCTGTCCAGTGCACTCCACGCCAGGGCGCAGGCCTGCTCGACGTGTTCGCCGCTGCCACCGTGGTAGGCCGGTTCAAGGGGCAGATCCGTGGCGGGATCGATGCCGCGGATCACTCCGCGGTTGCCGGTGATGGCCTGCTGGCCGATCAGCATGTTGCCTGTCAGAGTCATGGTGTTTCCTTAAAAAATTGGGCGGATCCGTCAGCGAAACAACGGAGCTCCAAGGGGTAATGCCAATCGAGACCCTCGCCACAGGTTGATCAGTGTTGGTCGATCCCTTTATTGATCGGCATTAGGCTCCATTGGTCGAAAACAAAGGCGGCGCGCATTGGCACGCCGCTGTACAGGCCGGATGTCAGGCGAAGTTCTGCTCGGCCGACCACTGCTCGTACCACTGGCGGAACAGCGTGTACTGGTTCTCGGCGTAACGACGCTGGGCATCGCTGAGCACGTCGGTCTCGTTGAAGTGCAGGCTGTATTCCTTGTCGCCATTGAGCACCATCAGGTGCTTGTAGTAGAGCACCAGGTCGCAGCCTTCATCGAAGGACGACAGCACCGCCAGTGCCGATTCCAGCTCCCGTGCCTGGCGACGCGCCTTGGCATCGCCCTTGGCCGCTTGTTTGCTCAGGGCCACCAGGCGCAACACTTCGCGCGGCAGGGCGTTGCCGATGCCGGTGATGGAGCCGGTGGCGTTGCAGTTGACGAAACCATGCACCACCTGGGTGTCGACACCGACCATCAGGGTCACGTCATCGTCCCTGGAGGTGATGTGTTCGGCGGCGTAGCGCATGTCGGCGGCACCGCCGAACTCCTTGAAGCCAATCAGGTTCGGGTACTCGCGGCGCAGTTCGAAGAACAGGTCGGCGCGGGTGGCGAAGCCGTAGTAAGGGCTGTTGTAGATCACCGCCGGCAAGCCCGGAGCGGCTTCGAGAATGGCGGCGAAGTGGGCTTTTTGCGCGGTGGCTGAAGCGCCGCGAGACAGCACCCGAGGGATGACCATCAAGCCATGGGCGCCGACTTTGGCCGCGTGTGCCGCATGGGACACTGCTTCGCGGCTATTGACCGCACCGGTGCCGACGATGGTCGGAACGCCGGCGGCCACCAGGCGCGCCACGCCTTCCTGGCGCTCGGCTTCGGTCAGCAGCGGCCAGTCACCCATGGAACCGCAATACACCACTGCGCTCATGCCGATGTCGATCAGCTCGCGACCCTTGGCCACCAGCGCGTCGAAGTCGGGCTTGCGCTCGGCGGTGCACGGGGTCATCAGGGCAGGGATGCAGCCAGTGAAAATGTTGTCGCTCATTTTGTTGATACTCCTTGAAGCGTTCATGCAGATCGGGTGAAGGAAGAAACGTGGCGGCTCAAATGCCCCACGCAAAGGGATCTTGTTCGTCGATCAGCAAGGTGCTGTCGGCGGTCATGTAGGCGCGGCCGGTGATGAAAGGGATGATGCGTTCGCCCTCCCATTCGTAGCTGCCGATGAATTGGCTGGCGGTGATGCTGGCCTGGACCCAGCGTTCACCGGCGGCCAGTTTGCCGTCGGCCGCCAGGCACGCGAGCTTGGCGCTGGTGCCGGTGCCGCAGGGCGAGCGGTCGTAGGCCTTGCCGGGGCACATGACGAAGTTGCGGCTGTCGGCGTGGTCGTCATCGGCGAACAGTTCGATGTGGTCGATCAGCGCGCCGTCGTCACCATGGATGCCCTGGTCCTCGAGGGCCTTGAGCATTGCCCAGGTGTATTCGGTGAGGAAGTCGACGTTGTCCATCTGCAAGACCTGACCGTGGTCGGACACCAGGAAGAACCAGTTGCCGCCCCAGGCGATGTCGCCGTACACGCGGCCATGCCCCGGCACTTCGACCGGCACCTGTCGGCGGTAGCGGTAGGCGGGCACGTTGCGCAGGGTGACGTTGCCATCCTCGTGCAGGGTGGCGTTGACCGGGCCCACTGGCGTATCGATCTTGTGCTCGCCAGGCTGGATGTGGCCCAGGTGCTGCAGCGAGTTGACCAGGCCGATGGTGCCGTGGCCGCACATGCCGAGGTAGCCGGCGTTGTTGAAGAAGATCACGCCGCAGGTGGCATCTGGCGACACTGGTTCGCAATACAGCGCACCCACCAGCACATCGTTGCCACGGGGCTCCAGCAGGCAGGCGCGACGCCATGGGTCATGCTGCTCGCGAAAGGTGTCGCGCTTCTCGGCCATGGTCCGGCCAGCCAGCTGGGGCAGGCCCGACATCACCAGGCGAGTCGGCTCGCCGCCGGTGTGGGAATCAATGACATGTACTTTTTTCATAAACACATCCATTAGAGGAACACGCAGGTTTTGCCGGCCTGAATTTCAGCGAGCGGTTTGGGCAGACACACCGATCGGACGCTGGCCGCGGTAGACGGGATCGGCTTCTTCTTCACCGTCCTCGGCGTCCAGGCGAACCAGATGCGCCGGTACGCCGGTGGCCGCGCCCCAGTAGTAGATGCCCATGGCGCAGGCCGCCACGACCAGGGTGTCGAACGGATGGGTGAGCACACCCATGCCGCCGAAACTGCCGAGCCAGGACAGCACGATGGTCACCGCGTAGAAACCGATCAGCCATGCCGAGGAGCGCACTTGCTGGGCCAGGCTCAGGTGTTGGGTCGGCACGAAGCGACCGCACAGCAGGTACACCACGAACATCAGGATCTGCAGGCCGAGCAGCCAGGACACGGTGTTCCAGCCGGACCAGTAGACGATCAGCGCGGCGATGATGAACGACACCGGGCCGAGGACGCCCATGTGCTTGACTCGGAACGGGCGCGGCATGTCCGGCGCATTGCGGCGCAGGGCGGCCACCGACACCGGCGCAACGGCGTAGCTCAATACCAGCGCGGCGGAAACCACGTTGATCAGCGCTTCCCACGAAGGGAAGGGCAGGGTCCAGAACACCGACAGGGCAAAGGTCAGCCACAGCGCCGGGCGCGGGATGCCGGACTTTTCGTCGATACGGGTGAAGACCTTGAAGAAGGTACCGGTCTGCGCCCAGCCGTAGATGACACGCGGGGTGGCGTTCATGTAGATGTTGCCGCAGCCGCTGGGGGAGATCACCGCGTCGGCCACCACCAGGTAGGCCAGCCAACCCACACCCAGGGCCAGGGCGATGTCGCGGTAGGGCAGGGCCAGTTCCTTGGCGACGCCGGCCCAACCGTTGGCGAGCATTTCGGTGGGCACGCCGCCGAGGAATGCCACTTGCAGCAACACATAGATCGCGGTGGACAGCAGCACGGAGAGGATCAGTGCAATCGGGATGGTGCGTTGCGGATTCTTCACTTCGCTGGCCACCGAGATGATCGGCGTCAGCCCCAGGTAGGCGAAGATAATGCCACCGGCGGACACCGCCATCTCGACACCGGACAGCCCGTACGGCATGAAGCCCTGGGCCTGGAAATTCTCCGGCTTGAAGAAGGTGAACAGCACGCCGATCACCAGCAACGGCACGATGAACTTGAACATGCTGATCAGGTTGTTGGCCTTGGCGAACGTCTTCACGCTGTAGTAGTTGAGCATGAAGAACAGGCAAAGCAGGCCGAACTGGAGCAGCCAGCCAAGTGCCGTTGGATTGCTCGAACCTGCCTGGGTCAATGCGGGAAACCACGCAGCGGCGTACTGGCGCGCGGCGACCACCTCGATGGCGACCAGGCTGGAAAACGCGATCAGCGTGATGAAGCCCATCAGGTAACCCAGCAGCGGGCCGTGGGAGTAGACCGGGTAGCGAATCACCCCGCCGGCACGCGGCAGCGCCGCGCCGAGTTCGCAGTAGACGATGCCCAGCAGCAGCACCGCAAAACCGCCCAGCAGCCAGGAAAAAATCCCCGCCGGCCCGGCGATGGCGGAGACGTGGCTGGCTGCGAACAGCCAGCCGGAGCCGAAGATGGCCCCTAGTCCGATAAACGTGAGGTCTATCAACGAAAGTTGTTTTTTGAACTTGCCTTGGCCTGACATTACATCGCCTTCTTGTGAGTTTTTGGATAGGCAGGTGTGCACTTCAAATCGCCTCTTTTCGGTTTTGCCGAGGAGGGCGGTGGGCATAGATTGAACCTGGCGGCGTGCTCGCGATTGATGTTTTGCTTGGGTGTCGATGACGAAATCAGCACAATGGCAGCTGTCTGATTTTTGCGAGGGGCCGGTTGATGACTGAGGATGCATTTGCGCTGTTGTGCCAGGGCGACGACTCGAACCGCCCCGAATCCATCGAACAACTGCTGGCCGGCATTGCGCTGCTGTTGCCCATGCTGGATGTCATTCCCAATGCCGCGATCTTCATCAAGGATGTGCAGGCGCGCTATGTCATGGCCAATCGCACGCTGGTGCAACGCTGCGGTTTGAAACACCTGAAACCGCTGCTGGGCAAGACCAGCGCCGAAGTGTTTCCCGAGCAATTGGGGCCCGGTTACACCGAGCAGGACCGGCGCGTGCTGGAGCAGGGCTTTGTGCTGGAGGACCAGCTGGAGTTGCATTTGTACGGCAGCCGCGAGCCGGGCTGGTGCCTGACCCACAAGCGCCCGCTGTACAACCGCCGCAATGAAATCATCGGCCTGGCGGGCATCTCGGTCGACCTGCAATCAGCCAGCGACACGCACCCGGCGTACCAGCGCCTGGCGGCGGTGGACGAACACATTCGCGCGCATTTCAACCGTCGCGTGACCCTCGGCGAGTTGACGCGCATCGCCGGGATTTCAGTGGCGCAACTGGAACGCTACTGCAAGCGCGTGTTCCATCTGACGCCCCGGCAGATGATCCAGAAGGTTCGCCTGGAGCATGCGCATCGGTTGCTGCTTACTGATGTGCCGATCACCGAGGTCGCCCTGCAATGCGGCTATACCGACCACAGCGCGTTCACCCGGCAGTTCAAGGCCTTGACCGGTTTCACTCCGCGCCAGTACCGCCAGGCCACCGGTCACGAGCAACCGTCCGCTTTGGATTAGCGACGCGCCGGGCATGGCCCTGTAAACTGGCGGCGCAAAAGGCACCTGCCTCACCACTTCAAGCAAGAGAGCTCCCATGGCAAACCACGACCTGACCTTTACCCCCGATCTCGATGCCGATTCGATTTCCTCCGACGTCGTCGGTTTCGCCGGTGTGCTGGTCTCCACCCAGATCCCCACCCGCGCCGATGGCAGCCTGGAACTGGGCGACATCACCCTGCAGAGCGAATGCACCCTGCAAGCGCTGAAGGTTGCGCTGGAGCGTGCCGGCAGTTCCATGGACCGCGTGATGCACCTGACCATCTACCTCACCGACATGGCCGACCGCGCCGCGTTCAACGAGGTCTACAAGCGTTTCTTCGCCAAGCCATGGCCGGTGCGCGCTGCCGTAGGCGTAGCTGCACTGGCCGTCGAAGGCATGCGCGTCGAAGTCACCGCCATGGCCGCCAAGGCCTGAGTTAACACCACAAAACCCCTTGTAGGAGCGAGCCTGCTCGCGATGGACGTTAACGATGACGCGGGCATTCTGTGTGCACGCGTCGCCCTTATGTTCATCGCGAGCAGGCTCGCTCCTACAGTGATTGAGGCAGGCCAGGTCCACTTGATGCGCCACCCGGCAGCATACGGGTGCCGGTCAGGCGTTTCGCCGCTACAATGCACGCCTCGACCGTGACAAGCCTGACTAAAAAAACTATGTCTTTGCCCAAACATCACCTGGAATTGCTCAGCCCTGCCCGCGATGTGAGCATCGCCCGCGAGGCCATCCTGCATGGCGCCGATGCCATCTACATCGGTGGTCCGAGCTTCGGCGCCCGCCACAATGCCTGCAACGAAGTGAGCGATATCGCCCAATTGGTGGAGTTCGCCCGTCGTTATCACGCCCGGGTGTTCACCACCATCAACACGATCCTGCACGACAACGAACTGGAGCCGGCCCGCAAGCTGATCCACCAGTTGTACGATGCCGGCGTCGATGCACTGATCGTCCAGGACCTGGGTGTGATGGAGCTGGACATTCCGCCGATCGAACTGCACGCCAGTACCCAGACGGACATCCGTACGCTGGAACGGGCGAAGTTCCTCGATCAGGCCGGTTTCTCGCAATTGGTGCTGGCCCGCGAGCTGAATCTCCAGGAGATCCGCGCCATCGCCGACGAAACCGACGCGGCCGTCGAATTCTTTATCCATGGCGCGCTGTGCGTGGCGTTTTCCGGCCAGTGCAACATTTCCCACGCGCAGACCGGGCGCAGCGCCAACCGTGGCGACTGCTCCCAGGCTTGCCGTCTGCCGTACACCCTCAAGGACGAAAAGGGTGGCGTGATCGCTTACGAAAAACACCTGCTGTCGATGAAGGACAACAACCAGAGCGCCAACATCCGCGCCCTGGTCGAGGCCGGCGTGCGTTCGTTCAAGATCGAGGGTCGCTACAAGGACATGGGCTATGTGAAGAACATCACCGCCTACTACCGCCAGCGCCTCGACGCCGTGCTCGAAGACCGCCCGGACCTGGCCCGTGCCTCCAGTGGCCGCACCGCGCATTTCTTCCTGCCCGACCCGGAAAAAACCTTCCACCGTGGCAGCACCGATTACTTCGTCACTGATCGCAAGATCGATATCGGCGCCTTCGACTCGCCGACCTTCACCGGTCTGCCGGTGGGTGTGGTGGAGAAAGTCGCCAAGCGTGACATGCTGGTCGTGACGCACGAGCCACTGTCCAACGGCGACGGTCTGAACGTGCTGGTCAAGCGTGAAGTGGTGGGTTTCCGCGCCAACATCGCCGAACCCAAAGGCGAGTTCGAGGAAGACGGCGAGAAGCGCTATCGCTATCGCGTCGAGCCCAATGAGATGCCGGAGGGAATGTACAAGCTGCGCCCCAACCATCCGCTGAATCGCAATCTGGATCACAACTGGCAACAGGCGCTGCAAAAGACTTCTGCCGAGCGTCGCATCGCCCTGAGCTGGGTCGCGCGCCTGCGTGAAGAACAGCTGGAACTGACCGCGACCAGCGAGGAAGGCATCAGCGCCAGCGTCACGCTGGCCGGCCCGTTCGGCGCGGCCAACAAGCCGGAGCAGGCGCTGGAACAATTGCAGGATCTGCTCGGCCAACTCGGCACTACGCAGTACCACGCCATCGATATCAGGCTGGACGCGCCGCAGGCGTACTTCATCCCGAACTCGCAGCTCAAGGCCTTGCGTCGTGAAGTGATCGAAGCCTTGACCGAAGCGCGGGTCGCCGCGCACCCGCGTGGCAGCCGTAAAGCCGAAACCACGCCGCCGCCGGTGTACCCGGACTCGCACCTGTCGTTCCTGGCCAACGTCTACAACCAGAAGGCCCGGGACTTCTATCATCGCCACGGCGTCAAGCTGATCGATGCGGCCTACGAGGCCCACGAGGAAACCGGTGAAGTGCCGGTGATGATCACCAAGCACTGCCTGCGTTTCTCCTTCAATCTGTGCCCGAAACAGGCCAAGGGCGTGACTGGCGTGCGCACCAAGGTCGCGCCGATGCAGTTGATTCACGGCGATGAAGTGCTGACGTTGAAGTTCGACTGCAAGCCTTGCGAGATGCACATCATCGGCAAGATGAAGGGCCACATCCTCAATCTGCCGCAACCGGGCAGTGTGGTCGGTCACATCAGCCCCGAAGACCTGCTCAAGACCATCCCGCGCGCGCCGCACTGAGTGACAGGTGAGCGCGCCGCAACGGCGCGCTCACCTGTTGTTCAATACCCTGTGTAGTTGAAGTAAACGACGGCCACGACAACAGCGAGGCCAAACGCTGCCAGGGCTTTTGTTTGTGCGGTTGCCTGGAAGGGCGGCGGGGCATCGCTCGATGCTTGCTCTTCGGGTTGCGAGTACTCGCTGACGTTCTGGCGGCGCAGCAGCATGGCCCGATAGCTGTAGCGCAAGCCGATCAGCAGGGACATGGCCATCAAGCCGAGGATCAGCCAACGTATCGTTGCCGGTTTTTCCACGGCGACCATATTGCTCTCGTGTTCACAGGCCGCGCTATTGAACTCCAGGACGGATATGGGCTGGTAGACCGTCGAGGGCTGCGTTGCATCACTGTGCATTACCGCCATTTGATCCAGGTCCAATGCCTGATACTTCCACAGTGTCGTCGATCCTTCCCGGCAATAAGTGAACGCAACAGGGTTCGAGGCGCCGATGATGCACGCGTCGTTGATGCCGATTTTTTTCAGGGTTTCCGTCGCAGACCGTGTGAAGTCCAGTTCGAGGACAGGAATGACGCCGTTGGCAGACACCGCGACGGACACCAGCAGGCTCGCCATGGCGCAGAGGATTGATGTTTTCAAAGTCGGGGCGTCCTCGTTTTTAGTCGTTTTTTTTGTTATGAACGCGGAGTCTGGTTGCTACGTGCTTTTGCTGAAGTCTAGACGCTGGCGACAAATCTGAAGCTGGCAGTCGACACTATCCACAGGTGTCGGCGACGGCTTTTTCAGCTCGCTTGAACTCCTGTTTGATGTCGGTGGGGATGCGTTGCTTTTTGAATTCCTGGCCGAGGAAGGGTTGATCGCCCCGCGACTGGACCTCTGCGTCTTCGGCCGATATCTGCGCTTCGACGGCAGCGGAGTGTTTGTCGATGACGGCATTGACCTCGGCTTCATCCTTGGCCGTATCAAGTGCCAGGACCAACTGGCCGGCCTCGGCTTTTTCGGCTTCGGCATAGGCTTCGACCGTCAACCCGGAGGCCAGGGCGCGCGCCTGGGTTTCCAGCCCGTTGAGATGCTCCCGGGCGGCCCTGCAGACCGCTTCCTGCCGCTGGCTCTCGATGTGTTCCCAGGTGTTGAGCCCGTAAATCGCGGCCCCGACCACCAGGAGAGTTGTAACGGTGCCCATCAATTTGCCTTTCACATTTGGCGCCCTCAAATGGCAAAGGAAGGGTTATGCGCAAACGATTCCCGATTCGATCCGTTCAAAGAAAAGCGTAGCAGACGTGATCGGGCTGAACGTGCGCCGATCACTACTCCTGGATTCGACTCAACACTAAGCGACTGTTTTAAAAAAACAAATTCTTTTAAAAGGGCTTCCCAGTTGCGGCAAATGTTGGTAAATTTGCGCCCACTCTTGCACAGGCCCTCCGGGAGCCTGTCATGCAAGCAGGCAACAGCTCTCGTTGCCACTCAAGAAAGCGAGTGCCATGCACTCATCGCTACAGATACAGGGGCGTCGCCAAGCGGTAAGGCAGCAGGTTTTGATCCTGCCATGCGTTGGTTCGAATCCAGCCGCCCCTGCCATTTTTACTTCCTGCGCAATCAGATAACACCCGACCGACGGTAATTATTCGTCGATGCGCTGGCTTCTTTGCGTGCGTTTTTCATGTCCCGGATGTCCCTGTGCGAACCCGCTTCCAGCCAAGGCTCGCGGGCGTTCTTGCTGCGCATTTGATGAAGATTTTCTGGGCTGGTCTGGCCATCCGTCACTGAACCAGAGGCGCGCTGTAGTTGTTTCTACATAGCGCCTACACTGATGATGCACGCCGTTTCCTAACTTTAAAGTCAAGAAAAGGATGCCTCAAATGAAAGTCAGTGCACGCAACGTATTCAAAGGCAAAGTCAGCCAGGTCCAGCCAGGCGCGGTCAACGCCGAAGTGGTTCTGACCCTGGCGGGTGGCGAACAACTGGTTGCCGTCGTCACCATGGAAAGCATCAAAAGCCTGGGCATCGCCATCGGCAAAGAGGCCGTCGCGTTGATCAAGGCGCCTTGGGTGATGTTGATGACCGAATCGAGCGACATTCGCCTGTCGGCGCGTAACTGCCTGGAAGGCAAGGTACTGAGCGTTACCGATGGCGCGGTCAATGCAGAAGTGGTCATCGAGCTGGCTGGCGGTTCGAAAGTCTATTCGATCGTGACCCGCGATGCGGTGGCGGAGCTGGGCCTGGCAGCCGGCGTCAGCGCCACGGCAGTGATCAAGGCTTCCCACATCATCCTGGGTGTTCCGGCCTGATCAGAGCCAAGCATTCACACTGATCCCCGTGATCCATGTCTTGATGGATCACGGGGATTTTTCGTTTTTGCCTCCCGTTCCTCAGCTGCGCTGGCGCCTCTAGCGAAAGCGCTCCGGGATGGCCTCGGCAAACGGATACCAGGAAAACCACGGCCTTGCCTCATCGATGACCCGCGCGACCGAGGGTCTTTGGGTCAACCTGTCGAAATAAGCACTCAAGTGGCGATGATCGTCGGCAAAGGGCACGAGGGTGCTGGCGTAGAACAGCGCCGGGGCGGCGGCGCAATCGGCCATGCTGAACGCCGGGCTGGCCACCCAGGTTTTTGCCGTCAGCTGACGTTCGAGCATGCCGTACGCGGTTGTCAGCGCGGTGCGTTCGCGGGTCAGGTCGCCGTTTGCGGCATTTATTCGGTCAGCGACGATCTTCTGCATGGGCACCTGGACGTGAAGGTCGAAAAAACGATCCCACAGGCGTACGTCCAGGGCGGCTTCCCAATCGTGCGGAATCAACGGCGCCTGGCCGGCATGAAGCCGGTCCAGATATTCAATGATCACACTCGACTCCGGTACATCCTTGTGCCGGGCGTGATCGCGAAGCACCGGGAACTTGCCAATCGGCCACAGCGCTTGAAGCTCGGCCCGGTCGGCTTCGTTGCCCAGATCGATGATCCGTTTTTCAAACCCGATGTCCAGTTCATAGAGCGCGATCAGCGCTTTATGGCAGAACGACGAGAGTGGATGGAAATAAAGAGTCAGCGACATCCTTCAATTCCTCGGTGAGATGCAAACCGCTTCATTATCGGTCGTCATCGGCGAATGCGCGAGGCGCTCCTGTGTCCGGTGCGGGGTGTTCGGGTTAGAGTGCAGATTCTGGCCTGAATATCAGGCATGCCGCGTTTAGGGTCATATCGCCATGCACCAGATCGGACTCATTGTTTACCCCGGTTTTCAGGTGCTGGGCCTGGCCATGTGTGCCGCTTTCGAGTTGGCCAACAACGCCGTGGATGAGCCGTTGTATCGCATTGCATTGCTGTCCGAAACGGGGGGACTGGTGCAGACGTCCGCCGGTTTTGCCGTGCAGACCGAAGTGTTCGACCAGCGCTCGTTCGATACGCTGCTGGTCATGGGCGACAACCTGATTCGCCCGACCACGCCGGGCATGCTGGAGTTTTTGCGCCGCGCCAGTCTCGGCACCCGACGCCTGGGCTCGATTTGCACGGGGGCGATTGCGTTGGCGGAGGCTGGTTTGCTCGATGGTCGGCGGGCGACCACCCACTGGGCGCATGTGCCGGCCTTTCGCAAGGCGTACCCGAACGTGAAGGTCGAGGAAGACCGGATCTTCATCAACGATGGTCACTTATGGACGGCGGCGGGCATGAGCGCCTGCGTGGACCTGGCGTTGGCGCTGGTGGAGATGGACCTGGGGGCCGACGTTGCCCGCAAGGTAGCGCGGAAATTGGTGGTGTACCACCGGCGTTCCGGCGGTCAGTCGCAGTTTTCGGTGATGCTGGAACTGGCCCCCAAGACCGATCGGATACAGGCCGCGCTGAACTATGCCAAACAGAATCTCAAGTCCGCGCTGACGGTGGAGGAACTGGCCAGCGCGGCCAATCTCAGCCCTCGGCAATTCAGCCGGGTGTTTCATGCCGAAACCGGCCAGTCTCCGGCCAAGGCCATCGAAAGCCTGCGGGTCGAGTCGGCACGGCTGATGATGGAAAGCGGCAGGCATTCCATCGATGTGGTGGCGACGGACACGGGGTTTGGTGATCGGGAGCGTATGCGTCGCGCTTTCATTCGTGCGTTCGGGCAGCCGCCGCAGGTGATTCAGCGTGCCAGTCGAGGCTGAATCATGATGTCCGGAAAGGTGGTGTATGCGACATTCAGGACTTTATATTACTAGCGTAATATTGATCTCGTTGAAACGATTCCTTCACTGAGATCACCGCCATGACCCTCGTCAAAGCCGCCGCCGTACAAATCAGTCCCGTTCTTTACAGCCGAGAAGGCACCGTCGACAAAGTGGTGCGCAAGATTCTCGAACTCGGCGAACAGGGCGTGCAATTCGCCGTGTTCCCGGAAACCGTCGTGCCGTACTACCCGTACTTTTCCTACGTGCAGTCGCCATTCGAAATGGCCGGTGAACACCTCAAGCTGCTGGACCAGGCGGTCACCGTGCCTTCGGCCGCCACCGATGCCATCGGCGCTGCGGCCAGGCAAGCCGGCATGGTCGTGTCCATCGGCGTCAACGAGCGCGATGGCGGTTCGCTGTACAACACGCAGTTGTTGTTCGATGCCGACGGCTCATTGATCCAGCGTCGTCGCAAGATTTCCCCGACCTACCACGAACGCATGATCTGGGGCATGGGCGACGGCTCCGGCCTGCGGGCTGTCGACAGTGCGGTAGGGCGCATCGGCCAACTGGCCTGCTGGGAGCATTACAACCCGCTGGCCCGTTATGCCTTGATGGCCGATGGTGAGCAGATCCATGCGGCCATGTATCCGGGGTCGTTTGCAGGTCCCTTGTTCGCCTCGCAAATGGAAGTCAGCATTCGTCAGCATGCCCTGGAGGCGGCGTGCTTTGTGGTCAATTCCACCGCGTGGCTGTACCCCGAGCAACAGGCGCAGATCATGGCCGACACCGGTTGCGCTTTCGGCCCGATCTCCGGCGGTTGCTACACCGCGATCATCAGCCCGGATGGCACGGTGCTGGGTTCGTTGCAGGAAGGAGAGGGCGAGGTGATCGCCGACCTCGACATGGGGCTGATCGACAAGCGCAAACGCATGATGGATTCCCGCGGGCACTACAGCCGTCCGGAACTGCTGAGCCTGCTGATCGACCGCACACCGCAATCCCATGTGCATGAACGCAGTGCGCATCCGAAGGTGGCCGAAGAGAGCGGGCTGGAGGAAGTGATTCGCTAGTACAGGGCTAGACAGTGTGCTGTAGGAGCCGGCTTGCTGGCGATGGTCGTTAATGATAACGCGTGTGACCTGGATAACCGCGGCGCACGTGAGGCCATCGCCAGCAAGCCGGCTCCTACAGTTTGGCGTTCACATCATTTCGACCAGGACGCGGTCCCTTGTAGGAGCTGGCTTGCCAGCGATGGTCGTTAACGATAACGCGTGTGACCTGGATAACCGCGGCGCACTTGAGTGCCATCGCCAGCAAGCCGGCTCCTACAGTTTGGTGTTCACATCATTTCGACCAGGACGCGGTCCCTTGTAGGAGCTGGCTTGCCGGCGATGGTCGTTAACGATAACGCGTGTGTACAGGATAAACGCGGCGCACTTGAGGCCATCGCCAGCAAGCCGGCTCCTACAGTTTGGCGTTCACATCATTTCGACCAGGACGCGGTCCCTTGTAGGAGCTGGCTTGCCAGCGATGGTCGTTAACGATAACGCGGGTGGACAGGATAAACGCGGCGCACTTGAGGCCATCGCCAGCAAGCCGGCTCCTACAGTTTGGTGTTCACATCATTTCGACCAGGACGCGGTCCCTTGTAGGAGCTGGCTTGCCGGCGATGGTCGTTAACGATAACGCGGGTGAACCGGATAAACGCGGCGCACTTGAGGCCATCGCCAGCAAGCCGGCTCCTACAGTTTGGCGTTCACACTATTTCGACTGGAACCCGGTCACTTGTAGGAGCTGGCTTGCCAGCGATGGTCGTTAACGATAACGCGTGTGTACAGGATAAACGCGGCGCACTTGAGGCCATCGCCAGCAAGCCGGCTCCTGCAGTTTGGTGTTCACATCTTTTCGACCAGGACGCAGTCCCTTGTAGGAGCTGGCTTGCCGGCGATGGTCGTTAACGATAACGCGTGTGTACAGGATAAACGCGGCGCACTGGAGTCCATCGCCAGCAAGCTGGCTCCTACAGTTTGGCGTTCACATCATTTCGATCAGGACGCGGTCCCTTGTAATTGGATGGACTCGCCCAAGCCGAGGCGTCAATGCGCCACGGTGGCAGTCTAAACAGCCAACGACAGCGAGGGCGAGTCCATGAAAAATCATAGTTCGTTTGATCAATCCGTGTCTTCTT